>JACDDK010000078.1 GCA_013817025.1 Rubrobacter sp. | reverse complement strand
AGCTCAGTCGGTGATCCGCACGCTGCGGGCGTTCGGACCCCGGTCGTTCTGTCCGACCTCGTACTCGACGGGCGTCCCCGGTTCCAGGGCGGATGGGTCTCCCTTTACCTCGGAGTGATGGACGAAAAGGTCTTCGCCGGTGGCCCGCACCAGGAACCCGTAGCCCTTCTCCGCGTCGAACCACTTCACGCGCCCGCTCTCCAGGTCCGCGCCCGAACCATCGGCCCCGCCGTCTTCGGCGACATCAACCGAAGCATCCCCGGAGCCCTCTTCCTCGACCCGTGCGACCGGGGCGCTGGCGACGATGCCATTGATCCCGCCGTCTTCAGTTACCTGTTCGGCATTATCCATTTCAAGAACTATGGAATCTTCGGCGATCTTAACAACCACCGCATCGACCCCGGACCAGTGCTCCCGCCAGATGGGGTCCTCGGCCACCGCCGGGTCGAGCCAGAGCCCCCAGCCATCGCGCTCGCCGTGATCCAGAACGCCCTCGAAGACCCTTTCGGGCTCGCGACCACCGCGCTCGCGGCGGTAGATGTCGTTGCGGGAGCGGAAGGACTGCACCGACGACGCGCTGGTACCGAGGGCGTCGGCGATCCACTCATCAGCCTTACCAGCGTCGACCCACTCCCGGATCTGCTTCATGTGCGGTTTTAATGCTATGCGCTTTTTGGATTCCGTCATACTCGGGCCTGCTCCCTCTTACTCCTCAACGATGCCCCGTGCCACGATTCTTGCCTCGTAACCTTGATGATGTGTAAGCTTCGATTTTGTTGGTTGGCATTCTATCATCTAGTTTCGCCGTCTTTGGCGGGAGTTGCTCGCGCGAAACCTACGTCACACTATTTTTGGCACCTTGTGTACCGGGTTCCCCGCCCCGACCGCTCTCGGGGGCGGCTGGCTTCCCTTCGCCGGATTCCTCCGCTACTCCAGGAGCATCCTTCGCTTGCGGGTCCTGTACTCTCGTCGGCTCCTCGCCCTTTGCGGGATCCTCGCGCACCGCTTCTCTGGCTGCTTGATCCTCCGGTCCCGGCGCCACCGTCGTTCGCTCCGAGGCTTCTCCGGCGGAATCCTCGTCGTTCGTAACATCCGGCGGTGGTGCCGGGTAGTCGGTGAAGTCCTCGTGGGCCAGGTCTTCGAGCATTGCGCCCGCGATCGGGGCGGGCAGATCCAGGTGAAGCGCCAGACTCTCCGCGTTGGCGAGGATCTCATACTCGCTCGCGGCATCGTCGAAGCTTAAAGAAGCGAGCGCACGCCCAACAGCCTCGTTGGGTATAAGCGTGTCGCCACCGGCGGTGACCCGCAGGTATTGGAGCAACGTCAGGTCGAAGCCGACTACCACGCCGGCCACCGGCTCGGTCTCGTAGATTCCGCGCCGGATGAAGAGCCGGGTGTCGTAGGAGTTGGCCCAGCGCTTGAGCACCTCGGCCTCGTCAATGTAATTGTACTGCGCAACCCGGTGTTGGAACTGCCCAAGTAGCTGTCCGGTCATGGTGCGGAGCGCCGCGTCGCCGAAGAACCACTCGTCGCCGTGGACGTTCATGACGCCGCTCACGCGGGGGATGGTGAAGGGCTCTTCCTCATCCTCGAACGTTTCGCGAAAAGAGGAGATCAGGGCTCGTACCTCGTCCTGGGAATGACCGCTCTTCATCAGGGCGGCCTCGTAGATCACGAGCGCCGCCGTCTCGTGCTCGCGAGCGAGGTCGTCGACCCGGCGCGCGGCGCGCATCAGACGCTGGTCGTAATCTTTTAGGTTTTTGATCTTCCACGCCGCCTCGACGGCTCGCTCGACAACCTCGACCATCTCTTCTCCTAAATCGCGTAAAAACTAGCCCTGATCCGACAAATATACAGCATTTGATCCGCTCCTAAAGCCCGCTCCGCAGCGCGTAGACACCGGGAGCGGTCTGCGTGAACGGAGTCTCCGGGTTGTCCCGCACGTCCACCGAGAGCCGGGCGCGCATGGTGTTCTGTGGTGTGCGGCCCGCGCTCGCCAGATACCCGGATTCGAGCGCCATCTCGGTGATGTCCGTGTAGTGGAGCGGGTGTCCGACCTCGCCGAGCACCGTGCGGGCGGCGGCCTTGAAGTCCATCCTAGCCGGCACCCTCCGGCGAGACCTCGGGATAAGCCCCGATCAGGCTGACATAAGGACAATGGTCCTCCAGGTTCGCCAGTGCCGTCTGGACGCGTTCCTCGTCCGGGTGGCCCTGAAAGTCCGCGAAGAACACGTAAGTCCAGGCGCGCTTGCGGCTGGGGCGACTCTCGATCCTGGTCAGGTTGATGCCAGCGCCAGCGAACGCCGATAGCGCGTCCTTCAAAACTCCGGGCCGGTCCTTGACCGAGAACACGACACTGGTCTTGTCCTTACCGGTCCTTCCGGCCCACGCCCGCCCCAAAACGATGAAGCGCGTGGCGTTGGCGCGGGCGTCCTGGATATTCCCGGCGAGCACGTTCAGACCGTGCGCCTCGGCCGCCATGACGCTGGCGACCGCCGCGACACCCGGCTCCTCGGCGGCCCGGCGCGCGGCTTCGGCGGTGGACTCGACCTCCTCGACGGCGACCGTCGGGAGCTCGCGCCGCAGCCAGCTCGCCGACTGCGCCAGAGCCATCGGGTGCGAACAGACCAGCGAGATCTCCGGGATCGATCCGGAGCGCGAGAGTAGATTCTGCGACACTGGCAGGTACACTTCGCCGCACACCTTGAGCGGGCTGTTCATCAGCTCGTCCAGCGTATGCGTAACAGCGCCCTCCATCGAGTTTTCGACCGGGACGACGCCATGCTGGGCCTCTCCCGACTCCACGCGGGCGAAGACCTCGGCCACCGTCCGCTGCGGTTCGAGGTCCACGCTGGCCCCGAAGGAGCGGCGGGCGGCCTCGTGGGTAAAGGTCGCTTCGGGGCCGAGGTAGGCGATCTTGAGCCGCCCTTCGAGCGAGATGGAGCACGAAATTATCTCCCGAAACACCGTCTCTAAACCGCGCCTGGGGAAATCCCCCTCGCTGAGCTCGAAGACGCGGTTCATCACCATGCGCTCTCGAGCGGGGACGTAGGTGTCTAGCCCCCTCTCTTGCTTTAGCTCGCCGATCCTGCGAGCCGCCCGCGCCCGGCGATCCAGCAGCGCCACAAATTCGGCGTCCACGGCGTCGATGTCTGCGCGCAGCGCGTCCATCTCCTCCGGCGTGACCGGGACGTTTTCAGCGGACATGCAGCACCTCCGCGTAGCAAACGTGCTTTTTGATGGATGTTTCCGGGGCGAACATTGTTTCGCGGCCTCCTGTTGAAGAGATTATCCTGGAACGCTCAGTAATAGGAGGGACGCGCCGGAGCGGCGGGCTTAGGCTCGCCCCTCCCCGGTAAATCGACGTGATGTTCGAGTCGCCAAACGCATAATGGCGTCAAAGTTACCACACAACCTCTGTCGCCGTCGAACGGCTAGAAAAAGAGGAGGAGCGCGACCGTTGCGACGGCGGCGAGGGCGAAGCGGTAGTAAGCGAAGATGTGCAGGCTGTGTCCGGCGAGGTAGTTGAGCAGGAACCGTATCGCCATATAGCCCACGACCGCAGACGTTACGGCACCCGCAAAGAACAGCAGCATATCCTGGCCGTCCATCCCCCGCCCGGTCATGTCTTTCAGGCTCAGGGCGGCGGCGGCGGTGGTGATCGGGACGCTCATCAAAAACGAGAAGCGGGCCGCCTGATCCCGGCGCAACCCCAGAAACAACCCGAGCGTAATAGTCGCCCCCGAGCGCGAGATACCCGGCACCAGAGCGCAAGTCTGGGCGAGCCCGATACCGAGAGCTTCGAGGAAAGTCAGTTTGGACGCATCGCGCGTCTTGCGCCCGACCCTCTCGCCCACAATGAACAACACGCCCACGAGCACGAGGTTCACGATCACGACCCACGGCGAGCGAACCACCGTGGCGAAAAAGTCCTCGAACAGCAGCCCAATGATGCCCGCCGGAATAGTCGCCAGTATTATAAGGTACGCCATCCGCTGCTCGGTATCCGAGAAATCCGGGCCGCGCAGCGAGCGCAAGAAAGCCGCCGCCATTCCGAGCAGATCCCGCCAGAAGTACGAGATGACCGCCAGAACCGTCCCCGTGTGAATCGCCGCGTCGAACGAAAGCCCGAAGCGGTCCTGATCCATGCCAAGGAAATACTGTCCCAGCAACAGATGCCCGGAACTCGAAACCGGCAGGAACTCCGTGAGCCCCTGCACCACACCAAGAAATATCGCCTCGAAGAACTCCCGCACGCTCTAAATCCTCGCTTCCGACTTCACAGCCGGCACACTATCGCAAAATAAACCTTGGCTGTCAGGCCTCGGCGGCTACAGACCGCTGAGTTGCGCGAGCGCGAGCGAGTCCTTGAGGGTGATGCGCCCGGCTTCGACCTCGATGATGCCGCGGCTGCGTAGCTCGTTCAGAACTTTGGTAACGGACTCCCGCGTGGAAGCCACCATCGCGGCGAGGTCCTGGTGCGTAAGGCGCAAGTCTATCTTCACGCCAGCGTCACTCCGCTCCCCGAACTTCTGCGCCAAAAGCGGCAGCAGGTTCGCCAGCCGCACCTCGGTCTCGCGCGGCAGCAGGCACTTGACCAACTCCTCGTACTGCACCAGCCGCAACTCCAGCAGCGTCATCACTTTGAACGCTACCCGAGGCTCCTGCCGGATGGCCCGCTCCACAAAGACCTTCGGGACTTTCGTCACTTTGCACTCGGTCACGGCCTCAGCGTAAGCGCGCTGCCGAGCCTCACCCGCGAACGCCAGATGCCCGAAGATGTCCCACGGTTTCAGGAGCCGCAGGGTCGCCTCCTTACTCGCCGAGTATGGGCGGAAGAGCTTCAAGACGCCTTCCACGACCACGTAGAGCGCGTCGCCATACTCACCCTCGCGGTAGACGGCGTCGCCGGGACGGTAGATCCTGTCGGCGGTCGCTATGCCCATGTCGTGGAGCATCCGCAACAACTCCCGGCACTCGTGCTCCTGCACCGCCGTATACTCGGACAACGGGAGATCAGGATGCATCTCCACCTCCACTACATAATCCGGGGCTATCGCTCAAACTCGACCTTTCTTGCAAGATCCCGCAACACATTGCTACATTGTACACTACGAGCCGTATCCAGATGCGACAAGAGAAGCGCGACTTACGGGCGCGGTTAGGCTAGAATGACGGTGGATTACGCCCGCGAGAGGAGAATCGGTGCGACGAGAGAGAATAGCGTTTGCGGTCATGGTCTTCATAATGATCTTCCTTTTTGCCTTCGTGTTCGCCGTGCTCGGCAAGGGCGAATACGACCCCTCGGAAACCTCCACGCCAACCTCCATCACGCTGGCGTAAGCCACGCCGATCTAGGACCTCCAGCGCTCTAAGACGC
>JACDDK010000077.1 GCA_013817025.1 Rubrobacter sp. | reverse complement strand
GCGAGCTCGCGGGCCACCCCGATCACGCCCCACAAGTCCGGCCGGTTGGGCGTTACGTCGATGTCGATGACGGTCTCGCCGACTGGGAAATATTCAGCGACAGGCTTCCCGACTTCGTAACCCTCATCTAGCAGCAGGATGCCTTCGTGTTCGCCGGAGATGCCGAGCTCGCGCTCGCTCATCATCATGCCGTAGGATTCAAGGCCCCGGAGCTTGGCTTTCTTGAGCTTGCGACCGTCGGCCAGGGTGCTGCCAGGCAGGACCACGGGGATGCGAGCACCGGGGTATGGGTTGGGTGCGCCGGCCACGATTTGGACGTGCTGGCCGCCGAGGTCGACTTTCGCCACGGAGAGCCGGTCGGCGTTGGGATGTGGGCCGAACTCGACGACTTCGCCGACTACGACTTCGCCGTCGGTCACGCCGTAGTGATAGACGCCGTCGATCTCCTGGCTGCGAAGGGTAAACAGCTCTACGAGTTCCTCGACGGAAAGATCAAAGTCCACGTACTCACGAAGCCAGCTCAACGGAACGCGCAAAAGTATTCCCTTCTAAGACTAAAACTGTTGCAGGAAGCGGAGATCACCTTCGAAAAAGAGGCGTAAATCCGGGATACCATACTTGACCATCGCCATGCGATCCGGCCCCATCCCGAACGCGAAGCCGGTGTACTCCTCGGGGTCGTAGCCGACCTCTTCGAGAACGCCCGGATCCACCATCCCAGCCCCGAGCATCTCCAACCAACCAGCACCTTTACACACCTTGCAAGCCGGATCCGAGCCGCCGCAAACGAAACAACTCACGTCCAACTCCACGCTAGGCTCGGTGAACTGGAAGTAGCTCGGACGCAGCCGTATCTTGACGCTCTCACCGAACACGTGCCGGGCCATCGCCGCGAGCGTGCCTTTGAGATGTCCGAGCGTAAGGCCCTTATCGACCGCCAGACCTTCGATCTGATGAAACATCGGACTGTGCGTGGGATCAGAGTCGCGCCGATAGGTTTTGCCGGGACAGACCACGTAGACCGGCGGTTCCTGCGAGAGCATCGTCCTTATCTGCATGGGCGAAGTTTGAGTCCTGAGCACCAGCCCGTCATCCAGAAAGAACGTATCCTGCATGGTACGAGCCGGATGGCCGGGCGGAATGCCGAGAGCGGTGAAGTTGTAGTAGTCGGTCTCGACCTCGGGACCTTCGGCGACGCGGTAGCCAAGCCCGACAAAAAAATCCACGACCTCGTCGATGATCCGCTGCGTGGGATGCAGATGCCCCCTCGGATACGGTGTGCCGGGCAGGGTGATGTCCACAGCCTCCGCCTCCAGCTTCGCTTCGCGCTCTTTAGCGGCTAGTTGCTCAACGCGCCCGCGCAAGGCTTCCTCGATGGCGCGGGACGAACGGTTGGCCGTGCCGCCGACCTCTTTGCGCTCCTCTGTCGGCAAAGAGCCGACGCTTTTCTTGATGCCGGTAAGCTCGGAAGAGCGGCCCAGGTACTTTACGCGAAGGTCTTCGAGAACGGCGGTCGAGAGGGCGCTGTCGATGGCCGATATGGCTTCGTGTTCAAGCTGTTTTATGCGCTCCGCCGCCGACATCAGAGGGCTATGGTAGCACACGCGAATATGCCTCGTGGAGAAGTATCGCGGCGGCCACTGCGGCGTTCAAAGAGGCCGCTAAAGAGGAGATCGTGACCCGCTCGTCACACGCCTCAACGACCGCCGTCGGAAGTCCCCCTCCCTCCGCGCCGACCAGAATGAGTGTCTTTCCATCCGACATGGAGCGCGGCGGTACGCCTCCTTCCGGCACGGCGGCCACCGGGGTGAAATTGTGTTCGCGTGCCTCGTCTAACAGCTCGATCGTCTCGATCTCGCGGGCGATTGGGACGTGGAAGATGGATCCCATCGTGCCGCGGACGGTCTTGGGATTGTAGAGGTCCGCGCATCCCTTCGATAGCGCCACGGCCGCGCCGAAAGCGTGGGCGGCCCGGATCGCGGTCCCGACGTTTCCGGGGTCCTGAACGCCGTGCAAGAGCAGCACCCGCTCCGCAGTCGAAAGTAAGTCTTCCAGTCGGCGGTCCAGAAACGGAAAAGCGGCGACCGGACCGGCGGGCGTCGCGAGAGTGGAGAGTTTGCGGACGGTCTCGGGGTCGGAGAAAATTTTGAGTGGCGGGGACGGGGCTTCCGAGATTACGGACTCACCCTCGGCCAGAAAGATCTTCTCGGCCTCCCGATGCTTTTTGCGGTGCAGCCGGGCGAACCGCTTTGTTTCGGATACGGAAATCATCGCCGGGGGGCGCCGATCCCGCCAAGCTATAACGAGGTCTCCTACTTGGACTCCTCGGCCTTCGCGGCGGTCTCCACGTCTTCTACGGTGATGCGACCGTTCGCGCCGGTGCCTTCGATGATCGAGAGATCCACATTCAACTCCGTGGCCTTGCGCTCGGCGGCCTCGGTCGCGTTGACTTTGCCCTGCTCGTCGGCGGCTTCCTCCACGTCGTCCACCAAGACACGACCCTCGGCGCCGGAACCTTCGACCTCGCTAATGTCGACGTCCAACTCCTCAGCCTTTCGCTCGGCGGCTTCGGTGGCGTCAACCTCAGCCGTCGGAGCTTCGACGGCAACTTCGTCAGCCGCGACTTCCGGGGCCGGGGCGGGCGTGGACTCTGCGGCGGGCTTCCTGCGAGACCTGCGATTGGGACGAGGCGGTACGACCGGCTCGGCGCTGCGCTCGATTTTCACGCGGGTCTCGACGGGGTTGCCGTCGAGGGCATTCTGGACCTGAGCGACGATGCCCGCGAAGATCTCGGGCTCGGTAGCCGCGAGGTCGGCCAGGATCTTCCGGTCCAGGTCTATCTCCGCCAGCTTGAGCCCGTGGATAAACCGGGAGTACGACAACCCATGCTCGCGAGCGCCGGCGTTGATGCGCTGTATCCACAACGCCCGGAAGTCTCGCTTGCGCTGCTTGCGCCCCTGGTAAGCGTAGACCCCGCTCTTCCAGACCTGTTCCTTCGCCCGTTTGTACGAGCTATTCTTGGTACCCCGGTATCCCTTCGCCTGCTCCAGAACCTTCCGGCGCTTTTTGCGGGCGTGAAGGCTGCGTGCGGTGCGTGCCATGCTATCTCACCCCTAGAAGGCGCTTGATACGCTTCTCGTCGGCAGAATGGATGACCGTTCCGGTATTCAGGTGGCGCTTACGCTTGGTGGATTTCTTTTCCAGGATGTGGTTGTGACCGCTGCGACGGCGGCGAACCTTTCCCTTCTTCCCTACCTCGAAGCGCCCAGCGGCACCCGAGTGAGTCTTCATCTTCGGCACTATGTCCTCCACGTTTCATTGAAGCTGATCTACATAAAGCGGGGCTTACGGCACGGGAGTTAAGGCCAGTCGCCTCCGCAACGCGGGGTATTGTAGCAAACTGTTACGTCCCGCGTCGGCTTGGTCTCTTTAGTTAGCTACGAGCGCCGCTCTCCTGACGGTCCTCGGACGGCTCGGCGGCGGCCTCTTTGGCCTTCTCCGTCTCCTTTTTGGGAGCCACGACCATGACCATGTTGCGGCCATCGAGGTTCGGTTGGCTCTCGATGCGCCCGATCTCGTCTATGTCTTCGGCGAGCCTAACGAGCAACTTCTCTCCGAGATCGGGGTGTTGTACCTCGCGGCCCCGGAACATGATCGTCACCTTGACCTTGTCCCCACCTCTTAAGAAACGCTCGACGTGGCCGCGCTTGGTGTTGAAGTCGTGGTCGCCTATCTTGGGCCGGAGCTTGATCTCCCGGACGTTGATGTTGACCTGCTTCTTGCGGGCAGCCTTACGGTCCTGTTCCTTCTGGTACTTGGCTTTGCCGTAGTCCATGATGCGGACGACCGGCGGCGTCGCGTTCGGCGCGACTTCGACCAGGTCGAGATCCTTGCTCTCGGCGACTTCCATCGCCTCGCGGATGTGCTTGGTGCCAAGTTGCGTCCCGTCCTCCGAGATCAACCGCACCGAGCGTGCCCGGATCTGACCGTTAATCCTCGGTTCTTCTTCAGCGGCTACTGTAAACCACTCCTTCCAACACTAGTTTTGGGGGCCACTATCCCGCCCAAGCGACTCTAAATCGGGCGCCGGAACGGCGCGGACCCTACCTACGACGGCTATTATACCGCGACCTCGCTACTGCTGTCTATAAAGATCACGCGCTGCAATCTCCTTTTTTGTCCGCTCCACAAACTCCCCGAGCGCCAAAGCCTCCTGCTGTTTCTCCCCCCGCTTGCGGACGTTGACCGTCCCCTCCCCCGCTTCCGCATCCCCGACGATGAGCAAGTAAGGCACCTTCTGGCGGGCGTTGTCCCGGATCTTCTTCTGCATACTGCTCATCGAATCGTCCACCTCGACCCGCATTCCCGCAGCCCGGAGCGTCTTCTGGACCGTGCGGGCGTAGTCCAGGTGCCGGTCGGCAATGGAGATAACAACGGCTTGCACGGGCGCCAGCCACAACGGGAACGCGCCGGCGTAGTGTTCGATAAGAACGGCCATGAACCGCTCCGTTGTCCCCGTAACGGCCCGATGCAACAGCACCGGCGTGTGCTTCTCGCCATCCTCCCCGACATACTCGCACCCGAGCCGCGACGGCTGGATGAAGTCCACCTGAATCGTGGATAGCTGCCACTCGCGCCCGAGTACGTCCCGCGCCATGAAGTCGGCCTTCGGCCCGTAGAACGCCGCCTCGCCCTCCACAGGCTCGTAGGGTATCCCCGAGGCGTCGAGGGCGGTGCGTAGCGCCTCCTCGGCCCGCGTCCACTTCTCGTCGTCGGCGACGTACTTGCCGGATTCGCGGTCGCGTAAGGAGAGCCGCACATGGTATTCGTCGAAGCCATAGGTGTCGAGGACTTCGCGCACGATCTCCAAGGCGCGGGCGAACTCTTCCTGAACCTGTTCCTCGGTGCAGAAGACGTGCGCGTCGTCCTGGGTGAGGGCGCGTACCCGCGTGAGGCCGTTTAGCTGACCGCTCTTCTCGTAGCGATACAGCGTGGCGAACTCCGCGTAGCGCAGGGGGAGATCCCGGTAGGAATGGGACTGCGTGTTGAAGAGCGTCATGTGGCTGGGGCAGTTCATGGGCTTGAGGCGATAGCGGGCGTCGCCATCCACCATCGGGGGGAACATGTCCTCGCGGTAGTGCTCGATGTGGCCGGACTTGACGTACAGGCTCTCGTTGGCGAGGTGGCCGGTCCAGACGTGGTCGTAGCCGTGGCGCGTCTGCACCTCGCGCACGTAGGTCTCCATCAAGTGTCGCAGCGTCTCGCCTTTGGGGAGGAAGATCGGGATTCCCGCGCCGATGTCCGGCGAGAACGTAAACAGGTCGAGATCCCGCCCGATCTTGCGGTGATCCCGGGCTTTGGCTTCCTCCAACCGCCGCAGATACGCTTTCAGCTCCTTCT
>JACDDK010000076.1:3024-5400 GCA_013817025.1 Rubrobacter sp. | reverse complement strand
GAGATGACGCGGGCCACCGCCGCCCGGATGGGTGTCGAGTGGGACGACTTTATCGCCGGTCGGGTGGCGGACATCCCGGTCAGGCGCGGCGGCAAGCCCGAAGACGTAGCCTCCGCTATCTTGTACTTCGCCTCGGAGGAAGCCTCGTTCGTGAGCGGGCAGGTCCTTTACGTCGCTGGCGGGCCTCGGGCTTAGTGCTGTACGAAGAGTTCGTCGGACGGCGCTCGGAGGCGGTAAAGAACCTTGTCGAGCGCGGGGCGGTCCGTAAGTTCGCCGAGGCCATCGCCGAAGAGAGTCCGCTGTACGTAGACGAGGGCGCCGCGAGAGGTAGCCGGTACGGGCGGTTGCTCGCGCCGCCGACCTTCCCCCGCACGTTCGATTACGGACGCATAGAAGGGCTTGAGTTGCCGACCGCCGGGCTCATACACGGTGAGTTCCGCATCTCCTACGAGCGTCCGCTCCTCGTCGGAGAGGAGCTACGGTGCGGCATGCAGCTAAAACAGTCCTACGACAAACAGAGCCGCCGGGGTTTGCTCGGCTTCCTGGTCTTCGAGCGCACCGGCGAGAGCCTGGAGGGGGAGCGTGTTTTTACCACGAACGACATCGTGGTCGTCACGGAGGCTGTGCGGCGTGGGATCGCCGTATGAGCGCCCCGGCCTGGGAAATCGGGGAAAAGTTGGAGGAGCGCACGCTTCCGCCGATAGACCGCGTCCAGCTCATCAAATACGCCGGAGCGTCGGGGGATTACAACCCGATCCACCTGACCGACGATGCCGCTACCGAGGCCGGACTTCCTGGCGTTATCGCTCACGGAATGCTGACCGGGGCCACGATGGGCTTGCTCTTCTCGCCCCACCTCGAATACGGTTACGTCAAGACTTTTCGGAGCCGCTTCTCCGGCATGGTCTTTCTCGGTGATACGCTGCGCGTCGGTGGCCGGGCTACGGAGGTCGAGGAGGCTGCGGACGGCGTGCTCCACGTTTTCGACGTGTACGCCCGGCGCGGGGAGGACACGGTGGCGTCGGGCGAGGTTGGCTTTCTGGTATACGGTGACTAGGCGAAGACGGGAGACGATTTGGAGAATAAGGAAACTCTGAGCAAGGAGCAACTGACGAAGCTCGCGCAATACTTCGACGAGAAGGTCACGTTCTCGCGGTACATCGGGTCGCGGGTCGAGGAGGTCGAGCCGGGGCGGGCGGTCTGCTACATCGACGTGGAGAAAACACACTTGAACGGCAACGACACGCTGCACGGCGGCGTCCACGCCACGCTCATCGACAACGCGATGGGCCTCTCGGTGGCCGCACTCGTGGGCCTACGCACGGCGACCATCGCCTTGAACGTGCAGTTCCTCGGCGCGGTACGCGAAGGCCGCATCATCTGTCGGAGCGAGGTCGTCCACCGCACCCGCCGCATAGCTACCGTCGAGGCCAAAGTCCACGACGGCGAGGGGAACCTCGTCGCGATGGGAACTGGAACCTTCCGTATCTTCGAGAAAAGCGGACATCCGATTGTTTAGAGGTTTCAAGCTACAGGGTTGGTCGCGCGTCCCTGGCCTCGCTTCGGGTGTCGAAGTTGGTTGAACTTGCGTCTTCAGCGGTAAAGCTGGAGCCTGATGCCTGTAGTGTAGTATTCGCGGGTACATAGCGGGAAAGGGAAATCTAGCGTCGTGGGCTTCGTTCGCGGCGTGGAAGGAGGACCATGTTTGGTACGGAGAAACCCTGGGTTAAGGTCTACGGGAACAAGGCGGACCCCGAGACTACTATTTTCGATGGTTCGCTCTACGACTTTTTTCGGGATTCGGTGGAGAAGCATGCGGATAAGGTGGCGCTGACGTTCTATGGGACGGAGTTTCCGTTTCCCCGGTTGGAGGCGCTGGCCGAGAAGATGGCCGCCTCGCTCGTGGCAAGTGGGGTCGGGAAGGGGGACAGGGTGGCGCTCATGCTGCCGAATTGTCCGCAGTATGTGATCTCTTTCTTCGGGGTGGTGAGGCTCGGGGCCATCGTCACGCAGCTAAACCCGATGTACGTGGAGCGCGAGATCGAACACATCGTCAAGGACTCCGGCGCGGAGACGATAGTCGTCTACTCGGGCATGTACGACCGCGTAAAGTCCGTGTTGCCGGGGACGAACATCAAGAACGTCATCGTCGTGGACTTCGAGGGTGAGCCGACTGGTTTGGAACCCGGCCACCACTCGTTCGGGGACTTCGTGGGCATGAACGTCGATCCCGCGCCGGAGGTTTCTATCGACCCAGGCGTGGACGTGGCGGCGTTTCAGTACACGGGCGGCACGACGGGCGTCTCCAAGGGCGCGATGCTCACGCACCGCAACCTCACGGCGAACGTGCAGCAGGCGTTGGACTTGTTTATAGAC
>JACDDK010000076.1:0-3014 GCA_013817025.1 Rubrobacter sp. | reverse complement strand
TCTCCAAGAATCAGGCGGTCATGGGCATTTTGCCGATGTTTCACATCTTCGGGCTGACGTGCGTGATGCTCTTCGGCATTCGGCAGGGGCTCAAGCAGATCTTGCTCCCCAAGTTCGATCCCACCGAGGTGATGAACACCGTCAAGGAGCATCAGCCGGTGATGTTCAGCGGTGTACCCACGATGTACATGGCCCTCAACGCCAGCGGCGAGAATTTGCTCCAGTACGGCTTCGGTAACGTCCGCACCTACAACTCCGGCGGTGCGGCGCTACCCGTGAACCTGAAGCGATCCTTCGAGGAGAAAGTCGCCCGCCCGCTGTACGAGGGCTATGGGCTCTCGGAGGCGTCGCCCGTCACGCACTTCAACCCGCCGTTCGTGGGCGTGGGGCGCGAGGGTAGCATCGGGGTCCCGCTGCCGAGCACGGACGCCAGGATCGTGGACGTGGAGGGCGGCACGCGGGAGATGCCCATCGGAGAGTCCGGCGAGCTGCTCATAAAAGGGCCGCAGGTGATGAAGGGTTACTGGAACATGCCCGAGGAGACGGCCAGCACGCTCAAGGATGGCTGGCTGCATACCGGGGACGTGGCTACGATGGACGAGGAAGGGTACTTCTACATCGTGGACCGGAAGAAAGACATGATCGTGGCCTCCGGCTACAACGTGTACCCGCGCGAGATCGAGGAGATTCTCTTCGAGCACCCCGAGGTCTCCGAGGCCGTCGCCATCGGCATCCCGGACGAGTACCGCGGCGAGACGGTGAAAGCCTTCGTCGTCAAGAAACCGGGCGGCAACGTGACCGAGGAGGGGATCCTCGCCTTCTGCAAGGAGCGCCTCGCGCCATACAAGACGCCCAAATTCGTCGAGTTCCGCGACGAACTGCCCAAGAGCACCGTCGGCAAGCTCCTGCGCCGCGTTCTCGCCGACGAAGAGCGCCAGAAGACGGGCGCGGGAGCTGGCGCCGCGCCAACCGGCGGGGCGACGACCGAGGCGACGATCAAAGTGGATACCCGTACCGGTGTGGACGCTCCGCCGCCACCGTCCCCGAGCTAGAGAGGAGAAGGGCGTTGAACACCCTGGATCTCTTTCGCCTCGACGGCAAGACCGCCATCGTAACCGGCGGCGGTCGGGGCCTGGGCCGCTACATGGCCGAAGCCCTCTCCGACGCCGGCGCAAACATAGTCCTCTGCTCCCGCAAAAAAGAACCCCTCGAAGAAGTGCAACGCGAAATAGAAGCCAGCGGTGGCAAAGCCCTGGCCCTGGAGTGCGACGTAACCGATCCCGAAGACGTGGAGAAAGTCGTCTCGGCAGCGGTCGAAACCTTCGGGAGCGTGGACGTCGTCGTCAACAACTCCGGCGCGACGTGGGGCGCGCCACCGGTGGATATGCCCGTCGAGAAATTCGACTCGGTAATGTCCGTAAACGTGCGCGGCACGTTCCTCATGTGTCAGGCGGTCGGGCGGCGCATGATCGAAGCCGGGTCCGGCGGCGCGATCATCAACATCTCGTCCGTCGCGGGCATCGTCGGCGGTCACCCCGACTACATGCAGACCGTCGGCTACAACGCGTCCAAAGGCGCGATCATCTCCATGACCCGAGACCTCGCTACATCTTGGGCCCCCCACGCCATAACCGTAAACGCCATCGCCCCCGGCTGGTTTCCAACCCGCATGTCGGGCGGCCTCATAGAGAAAAACGAAGAGCGAATGCTGGACGGCATACCACTCCACCGCTTCGGCAACCCCGAAGACCTCAAGGGCGTGGTCGTCTTCCTCGCCTCGCCTGCAGCCTCCTACATGACGGGACAGACCGTAGTCGTGGACGGCGGGGCTACGGCGTGGTAGGTCTCGGATAGCCATGTTCCGGGGATACTACGGCAGGAACCTTCGCACCGCGATCGGGGTCAGCGGCGGTCCTTACGGTTACACGCTCGCGACCTGGACTACCGGGTCCGTACTCATAAACTACAACGGAATACCGAGTACGCTGGACGCGCTCATGTTCATGGCCGGAGCCGTTACTGCTTTTGCCCTGGTTGGGACTATTGCTTTCGGCGGAGTATCCGCACGTTTCAAAGAAGAGCCGCGGGAATCCGCGTTATGGGGGAATTTTCATTTTCTCTCAGTTGGCCTCTCCATTGGCGCGGCGGCTCTTCTGGCCCACTACTTGCATGGTCGCTTCGCATGGCCATTGATCTCTTTTGTCTCCACGATTGCCTACCTGCTCGCCCTGGGCGTCGAATTGACAGCGGCGGACGAGCGGGACTTGAATCAGTGAGGGCTGATGGAAGCCGTTGCGGTTTCATTTCACAATGCCGAACTCGACATCAACGCGAAAATGCAGATGGTTAGCGTAAAATACAGCCTCCACTGAATAAACACGTTTTTCAACGAGAGGTGATCCATGCCGGACATAACTGTTATAGGTGGCGGTCTTGCCGGGAGCGAAGCTGCTTGGCAGGCTGCGGAGGCGGACTGCTCCGTCGAACTGTGGGAGATGCGCCCCGTAAAGGAGACGCCTGCCCACCGCACGGAGCATTTCGCGGAGCTTGTGTGCTCGAACTCTTTGGGCAACCGCTCGTTGGAGACGGCCTCGGGACTTTTGAAAGAGGAGTTGCGGCGGCTCGGGTCCGTGATCCTACGCTGCGCCGAGGAACACTCCGTCCCCGCTGGCGGCGCTCTGGGCGTGGCCCGCGAGGATTTCCCCCGAGCCGTCACCGAAACCGTCCACGCTCACCCGAATATCGAGGTCGTCCGGCGCGAGGCCACCGAACTCCCCGACGGTCCGACGGTAATCGCCACCGGCCCTCTAACCTCCGACGCGCTCGTCGAGAAGATAGAAGCCCTCTCCGGTGAGACGCTGTACTTCTACGACGCCGCCTCGCCCATAATCCACCGCGACTCGCTGGACGAATCCATCGTCTACCTCGCCTCCCGCTACGGAAAGGGTGACGCCGCCTACCTCAACTGCCCCATGAACGAGGAACAGTACTACGCCTTCGTCGAAGCCCTATCC
>JACDDK010000075.1:2096-5430 GCA_013817025.1 Rubrobacter sp. | reverse complement strand
GCCCACGAGCACATGACCCTCAATGGTGGCGGAAGGATGTATCTGGGCGTCCTCCCCAACCCACAAACCCTCCCCGCGCTTCTCGCCCGGCACCTTCACCCGCACCCGCCCCGACAACACGTCGTACTGCGCCTGCCGGTACGCCTCCAACGTCCCGATGTCCGACCAGTAAAAGTCACCCTGATACCCTACGAACTTCTCCCCGTTCTCCAGGAACATCGGAAAAACGTCCCTGGCGAAGTCGAAGAAAATACCCTCCGGGATGTACTCCAGAGCCCGAGGCTCGAAGACGTAGATGCCCGTGTTCGCCAGCGTGCTTATGGCGTCTTTCGGGTCCGGCTTCTCCTGGAAACCCCGGATGTTCCCATCGTCGTCAATGTCCACCACCCCGAACTCCGAGGTGTCGTAGACCCACCGCAATGCTATCGTCGCTAGAGCGTCCTTCTCTTTGTGAAAGGCTACCAACTCCTCGACGTCCACGTCCGTCAGGGCGTCGCCGGAGATGACCACGAAAGTGTCGTCGAAATGGTGCGCGAGCCGTTTCACGCCGCCCGCCGTACCTAGAAGCTCCTCCTCGCGTTCGAGGTGGACGCTCATGCCGTTGACTCTGGAGGTCTCGCCATAGGCCTCTAGCAGGGCCTCAGCCAGATAAAAGACGTTGGCGTGGACCTCGTCGACGCCGTGACGGGCCAGAAGAGCGAAGATGTGCTCGATGATCGGGGTGTCCACCACCGGGGCCATCGGTTTTGGCATCTCGCCCGTGAGCGGAAACAGCCGCGTGCCTTTACCCGCCGCCAGCGCCATCGCCTTCATCGAACATCCGCCGTTGCCTGCAAGACCTTCACCCGTGCCGTATATTCTCCCTTGTGCATTCGGACACTCTACACCGCCTGTTCCCCTCGGCCAAGTTCGACGAACCCCTCAAACGCTACACCGCCTGGAAGATAGGCGGCCCCGCCGACGCCCTCGTCGAGCCGAAGAGCGTCGAAGAGTTGACCGAAGCCGTCGAAAAAGCCCGCGAACACGGAGTTCCCGTCACCATTCTAGGTGGTGGCACGAACGTCTTGATCCAGGACGGCGGCGTCCGCGGCCTTACCGTCCGACTCGCCAAATCTTTGACGAACGTCGAAATGGAAGATACTCGGGTATCCGCCGACGCTGGCGTTCTCTACCCGGTACTCGCCAACACCACCGCCGCTCGCGGCCTCGCCGGGCTGCAGTTCGCAACCGGAATCCCCGGAACCGTCGGTGGAGCCGTTTACATGAACGCCGGCGCTTACGGCTCCGAGACCACCGAAGTCCTCGACTGGGCCGACGTGTTCCGCGACGGCGGTATTGTCCGCATGAACAACAAAGACCTCGGCCTCGCCTACCGAAAAAGCATCCTGCACGACCACCCGGGCTGGCTCGTCCTGCGCGCTGGATACACTCTCAAACTCGGCAACCCGGACGAACTAAAAGCCCAGATAAAACAGTACCGTGCCCAGCGCATGACCGGCTCTCCCAACAAACCGAGTTGCGGCTCGACCTTCAAGCGCCCCGAGGGAGACTTCCCCGGTCGCGTCATAGAAGCCGCCGGCCTCAAGGGAACGCGGGTCGGCGATATAGAAGTCTCGCCCGTCCACGCCAACTACCTCGTCAACCTCGGCGGCGGCACCGCCAAAGACGTCCTCGAACTCATCCAGCGCGTGCGCGAGACTGTGCGCGAGAAGATGGGCGTGGACCTCGAAACCGAAGTCCGGGTGATCGGGGAGCCGTAAGGTTTGGAGCGGGCAGCTTCTCGAAGTATCATCTTGATTCGACGTTGCGAGGCGGATAAAAGGTCGAAGCGTCCGTCGGGGCGTTGTCCAGGAGTTGGTTCGTGCGGGCGGCTACGGTGCTGACCGTCGGTGTAGCGGGCGTGGGATGCGTCGTGATGGGTGAATCCTCAATGGATACGGGTGCATACAAATACCCTGAGAAGCCCGACGGCTTCTAGCCGGGCTAGAATAAAGTCCCACAGCGGCTCCCGAAGTGGTAGTTCGGGAGCCGCTAAATCTTCGAAGTCATAAAGCTGAAGGTTGAAAGCTACTAAACCGCTCTAGCCGACCGCCGATTGTCCGGAGCCGACGGATTTTCGGCGGAACAACTCCGATATCTCGCCGAGGTCCGTGTGCGAGTCGCACACGTCCAGCAGTGCTTGCGAGGTGCATTGCCCGGCGCTTATGACTTCGACCCGGATGCCCTTCTCGCTCTGCAAGTACTCCACGGCGTCCACGTAGTCGCCGTCGCCGGAGACGAGGACGTAGGTGTCCGCGTGGGTGGCGAGACGCATCATGTCTACGACGATGCCGATGTCCCAGTCGCCCTTGTGGGTGATGGTCCTCTCGCCGTCGGGGCTTATGCTCTCGTGGGCGGTCAGGAGCTTTGAGCGGACCTTGTAGCCGAACTTGTTCAGATTGTAGACGAAGGACCGGGCGCCCGCGCCCTCCTCCACCTCTTGTTTCTCGACGATGTAGAAGGTCGCTCGTAACAACCGGCGGCCCGCGACCGCCGCTTCGAGCAGGCGTTCGTAGTCCAGGACGCCCTTGTAGTAGCTCTTGATGGAGTGGTACAGGTTAGCCCCATCCACAAAGACCGCGACTGTTTCGCCGGGGTTGTTGGAGATCATGTGGTCCGAAGTATGCATATAGGTCGATATTATCAGAGAAAAGGCGGCGTCTCACGGTATACGTGGTTTACCGGGGGCCTGGACTGCGTTAGTATCCCGATGCTGCGAGGAACTTTTGGTAGTAGAGAGTGAGGTGGCGCGTCCTTGAACTTCGAGGTTAGCATAGAAGAGTACGCCGATGAGTATTCGGTGATCTCGGTACGTGGAGAGGTGGATCTCCACACCGCCCCGAAGGTCGAGTACGCCATCGAACGAGCCGCGACCACCAACGGCGCGACCGCCGTCATAGTGGACATGAGCGGCATCGCCTTTATGGACTCGACCGGCCTCTCCACCTTCATGCGCGCTAAAGACAACCTCGACGAACGCGAAGTGGCCCTGCGCCTCGCCGCCCCATCCAAAGCCGTCGAACGCATTTTCAGCGTCACCGGCTTCCACGACTATTTTCAGATCTACCAGAGCCGCGAGGCCGCCGTCTCCAACAATTAGGACCAACCGTCGCCGCCCGTGACCCCCAGGCGCTCGCGTACTAGAATCCGACCACTGTGATGACCGACGTAAAAAAGCTGGACGTGCCCGCGCCCCTGCGGCATCTTGGAGAATCTTTTAGGGACGCCGGTCACGAGTTGTACCTCGTGGGCGGGTACGTGCGCGATGCGCTGCTTGGCGAGGACGGGCTCGACG
>JACDDK010000075.1:0-2086 GCA_013817025.1 Rubrobacter sp. | reverse complement strand
CGCGACCACGGGGGCTTCGCCGAAGGAGATCAAGAAGTTCCTGCGGTCCCACGCCGAGCACTTGTGGACCGTTGGCGAGCGGTTCGGGACCATCGGCGCGACGGTGGACGGCTTCTCGGTTGAGGTGACGACCTACCGCACCGACCTCTACACCGAGGGCAGCCGCCACCCGGAGGTCCGCTTCGGCGAGAGCCTGGAAGAAGACCTCGCCCGCCGGGACTTCACCATAAACGCCATCGCCGCCGACGCCCTCGCGGGCGCCATCCTGGACCCGTTCGAGGGACGCAAGGACCTGGAGGCCGGGGTCGTACGGCCCGTCGGCGAGCCGCTAGACCGGATGCGCGACGACCCCTTGCGGATGCTGCGGGCCGTGCGCTTCGAGGCGCGGCTCTCTACGCCGGAGAAACCGTTCGCCATGACGCCGGACCTCGAAGAAGCCATCCAGGAGAACGCGGGCTGGCTCGAAAGCATAAGCGCCGAGCGTATTCGGGACGAGTTCGAGAAGATCCTCGTGTCTCCGAACCCATCGCAAGGCTTGCGGACGCTCGTGCGGCTCGGGCCAATGCGGTACATCGTGCCGGAGTTTCTGGAGACCCTGGCGGTCGAGCAGGAGGCCGAGTTTCACCACAAGGACGTGTTCGAGCACACCTTGATCGTGGTCTCCAACGTCGAGAACACGCCGCTGCTTCGCAAGGCCGCGTTCTTCCACGACATCGGCAAGCCGCGGACCCTGGTCTACGAGCACCGCTGCACGTACTGCGGGGCTAAGAGCACCAAGAAGCAGGCTGGCGAGGGGGAGTGCGAGCGTTGCGGCGGGCGGACGCTAGCGAAGAAGATCCACTTCTACGGTCACGAGAACGTCGGGGCGAACCTGGCGCGCAAGGCGATGAAGCGCCTGGCCTACCCGAAGGACGACATCGACGCCGTAGCGCACCTCGTCTCCCACCACATGCGCCCGATGGGATACGCTGTGGGCCGCGACCCCTGGAGCGACTCCGCCGTCCGCCGCTTCGTCCGGGACACGTACCTGGAGCGTGGCGACCGCGTGCTCGCGGACGTGGACACCCTGCTGAAGCTGGCCCGCGCCGATATCACCGGCAGCGCCCCGAGGCGGCGGCACATCGCCGAGGAGTCGTGGCGGAGCCTCAAGGGGCGCGTGGACGAGGTGCGGGCGTTGGACAACATCGAGAAGCTCACGAGCCCCTTGAGCGGAGACGAGTTGATGGAGCATTTCGGGCGGGGTCCGGGGCGTTGGATCAAGGCGATAAAAAACCACCTGGAAGCCGAAGTCATAGAAGGCCGCCTACCCCAGAACGGTACCGAAACGGCCTGGCAACTAGCCGAAAAATACGCCCGCGAACACGATCTCTTCGAGGAGGAATAGTGGAACGGTTTGACCCTCTCGCAACCACCGGCTGGCTCTCCGAGCACCTCGACGACCCTAGCGTCCGCCCCGTGGACATTCGGGGCTACGTCCGAAAGACCGACCTCGGCGGCGGCCGCCAAAAGGCCGAGTACACTGGTGCGCGCGAGGAATACGATGAGGCTCACATCTCCGGTGCCGTCTACGTCGATTGGACGAGCGACATCACCGACCCCGACGATCCCGTGCCCGCCCAACTCGCCCCGCCCGAGCTATTCGCCGGGCTCATGGGCGACTTGGGCATTGGCGACGAGACTCACGCCGTCGTCTACGATCACACCGGCGGGCAGTTCGCCACCCGCCTGTGGTGGGCGCTCACCTACTACGGCCACGAGCGCGTCTCCGTCCTCGATGGCGGCTGGAAGAAGTGGACCGCCGAAGCCCGTCCGACGACCGACCTTATCTCCACCCCCGAACCCGCCACCTTTATACCGAAGCCCCGCCCCGAGTGGCGCACGAACGCCGAGTCGGTGCTTGCCGCGAGCGAGAACGAAAACGCACTCATCCTCGACGCCCGCGACGAGGGCCAGTACACCGGCGCGGTGACGCGGGGGGATGGCAGGCCCGGCCACGTTCCGGGCGCGGCGCACCTTCACGCGGACAGCCTGTTGCGCGAGGGCGGCACTTTCGTTTCGGACGAGGAGCAGGAGCGCAGGCTGCGCG
>JACDDK010000074.1 GCA_013817025.1 Rubrobacter sp. | reverse complement strand
GAACTTCATCACCGCCGTCCGCACCACCGAGACGGACGGCTACGACGCCGTTCAGGTGGGCTTTGGGACCGTACCTTCGCGCAAGGTGAACAAGTCGCACGCGGGCGCTTTCGAGAAGCACGAGACGCCGCCGCGCAAGTACCTGCGGGAGCTTCGCGGGGTTACGGGCGAGGCCGGCGCGAGCTTGGCGGCGGATGTCTTTGAGGTGGGGGACAAGGTTCACGTTACCTCGACCTCCAAAGGCAAGGGGTTTCAGGGGACGATCAAGCGCCACGGCTTCTCTCGTGGACCGGTCTCGCACGGTTCGCACAACGTGCGCGCACCGGGCTCGGTCGGCGCTTCGGCGGACCCGGCTCGCGTATTCAAGGGACAGAAGATGCCCGGACAGATGGGCAACAAGAACGCGACGGTGAAGAACCTGCAGGTCGCCCACGTGGACACCGAGAAGAACGAGCTGTGGGTGCGCGGTGGCGTACCGGGTGGTAAGAACGCGATAGTTCGTATTCGAAAGGCGGGTGAGTAGGATGGCGCAGGCACAGATATTCGACGCCCGCAGCGGTAACAAGTCCTCGCTGGACCTCAAAGGTCCCAAGTTCGAGACGGAGCCGCGCGAGCACGTAATACACCGGGCTGTCGTCGCTGAGTTGGACTCCCGGCGGCGCTACACGGCTTCGACAAAGGGTCGCAGCGAAGTTACGGGTTCTGGCGCGAAGCTGTACCGCCAGAAGGGTACGGGCCGTGCGCGGGCGGGCGACATGAAGCCGCATAATCGCGTCGGCGGTGGCACCTGGGGCGGTCCCAAGCCGAAAGGCAAGCGGTCGCGCAAGCGCATCAACCGCAAGGAGGCCCTCGCGGCCTTCCACGGCGCTCTCTCCGCGAAGGCTGCGGACGGCGAGTTGTTCGTGTTGGACTCGCTGGCGTTCGACGCGCCTTCGACCCGGCAGGCCAAAGACTTGCTGGACAAGATGGACCTTCAGGGGCCGGTCATGGTCGTTATTACGGACGACGATGAGCACGCGGCGTTGTCGTTTCGGAACTTGCCGAGGGTTACGGTCGTCGGGAGTTACGAGTATGGGGTCTACGAGCTTTTGCGGGCTCGGGAGGTCGTGTTCTCGCGGGCGGCTTATTCGAGGCTCGCGGGGGAGGAGAAGTAACATGGACCCGCATCAGGTAATTATCCGGCCGGTCATCTCGGAGAAGAGTTACAACCTCATCGAAGGTGAGGGACAGTACACTTTTCAGGTGGATCGGCGAGCGAACAAAAACCAGATCCGTCACGCCATCGAGAGCGCGTTCGACGTGAGCGTCGCGAAGGTGAACACGGTCAACGTAAAGAGCAAGCCCAAGCGACAGGGCCTCACGCGAGGCCGCACGGCTGTGTGGAAGAAGGCCGTTGTCAAGCTGGGACCGGGCGAGCGCATCGAACTGTTCGAGGGGGTCTAGTATGCCGGCGAGACGGTACAAGCCGACGAGCGCGGGCCGCAGGAACTCCTCGGTCCTTACGCGCGATTCGATCACGCGGGACAAACCGGAGAAGAAGCTAGTCCGCAAGCTGCACAAGACCGGCGGTCGCAACAACCACGGTCGCATCACGACCCGCCACATCGGCGGCGGTCACAAGCGGCGCTACCGCCTGATCGACTTCAAGCGGCGTAAGGACGGCGTGCCAGCCACGGTGGCGACGGTCGAGTACGACCCGAATCGCTCGGCGAACATCGCCCTCTTGCACTACCACGATGGCGAGAAGCGTTACATCCTCGCGCCGCGCAACCTGACGGTGGGATCCATCGTCGAGAGCGGCCCGGACGCCGAGGTGGACGTTGGCAACACGCTGCCGCTCAACCGCATTCCGGTCGGCACCGTTATCCACGCCGTGGAACTAGAACCGGGGCGTGGCGCGCAAATGGCCCGCAGCGCTGGGACAAGCGCGCAGCTCGTGGCCCGCGAGGGCGCGTTGGTTACGTTGCGGCTCCCGAGCGGCGAGCGCCGACGGGTCCGATCAGAGTGCCGGGCGACGATTGGCGTGGTTGGGAACCAGTCGCACCAGAACGTGCGCTGGGGCAAGGCTGGGCGAAAGCGTCACCTCGGTGTCAGGCCGACGGTTCGCGGTACGGTGATGAACCCGGTGGACCACCCGCACGGCGGTGGCGAGGGTAAGTCGACCTCGGGCCGGGCACCGGTCACGCCATGGGGCAAGATCACTCAGGGGTCGCCCACAAGGAAGAAGCACAAGCGGTCGGACGCCATGATCGTGCGCCGGCGCAGGAAAGGAAGGAGGCGCTAGATGACGCGGTCATCCAAAAAGGATCCGTTTGTGGAGGAGCGCCTGATGGAACGCGTTCTCCGCATGAACGAGAAAAACGAGAAGCGGATGCTGAAAACCTGGAGTCGCTCGTCGGTGGTTTACCCCGAGTTCGTCGGTCACACCATCGCCGTCCACGACGGGCGCAAGCACGTACCCGTCTACTGCACGGAGTCGATGGTGGGGCACAAGCTCGGCGAGTTCGCCCCGACTCGCACCTTTCGCACGCACCGCAAGGACGACCGTACGGCGAGGAGGAAGTAATGCAGGCAACCGCCAAATTCCTCCGCATAGCGCCTCGCAAGGCGCGGCTGGTCGCGGACGCCGTCCGGGGAAAGTCGATCCCGGAGGCCGTCTCCATCCTGCAATTCACCAACAAGGCCGCCGCGAAGATCGTGAGCGACGTGGTGCGTAGCGCCGCCGCCAACGCGGAGCACAACATGGACGCCGATCCCGACGAGTTGTTCGTCCGGGAGATCCGGGTCGATGAAGGACCGACGATAAAGCGGTACCGGCCGCGGGCGATGGGCCGGGCGACCATGATCCGCAAGCGCACCAGCCACATTACCGTGCGGTTGGGCGCTCCGGCGGGCGTCGTCGTAGGCACGCCCGGAGACGAGGAGGAGTAGATGGGCCAGAAAGTACATCCCGAAGGTTTTCGCCTGGGCGTAAAGCGCAAGGGCGAGAAGGTCGATTTCAAGAGCAGTTGGTACTCGGATCGGGACTTCGCCGCGCTGTTGGGTGAGGACCTCAAGATCCGGGCTCACATCGAGAAGAAGCTCGTGCGGGCCGGTATCTCGGACATCCAGATCCGCAAGGCCGCCGAGCAGGGCGAGGTCGCCGTGGACATCCACACCGCCCGCCCCGGCATCGTTATCGGCAAGGGCGGCTCCGAGGTCGACGCGCTACGCGGCGAGTTGGAGCGCCTCACCAAGAAGAAAGTGCAAGTCAACGTGCGCGAGGTTTCGCGGCCGGAGCTAAACGCCGCGCTCGTGGCCGAGTCCATCGCGGAGCAGCTCGTAGGCCGGGCCGCGTTCCGGCGCACTATGAAGCGGGCGCTCACCAGCGCGATGCGGAGTGGGGCCGAGGGCTGTCGTATTCGTTGTGGCGGTCGATTGGGCGGCATCGAGATGAGCCGCGAGGAGACCATCTCCGAGGGGCGCGTTCCGCTGCACACGTTAGATGCGGACATAGATTACGGGTTCCGCGAGGCGAAGACTCAGATGGGCCAGATCGGCGTGAAGGTCTGGATCAACCACGGAATCCACGCCGCCGCCGACGCCGGTGAGGGCAGGAGGTAGAGAAATGCTCGTACCCAAAAAACTCAAGTACAGGAAGCCGCATCGTGGTCGGATGCGTGGTCTCGCAAAAGGCGGAACCGAGATCCAGTTCGGCGATTACGGGTTGCAGGCGCTCGAAGCGTCCTGGATCACCAACCGCCAGATAGAGGCCGCCCGGATCGCGATGACCAGGAAGATCAAGCGCGGAGGGAAGGTCTGGATCAACATCTTCCCGCACAAGTCCGTTACCAAGAAGGCCGCCGAGACTCGCATGGGCTCCGGCAAGGGAAGCCCCGAGGGCTTTGTGGCCGTGGTGAAGCCGGGCCGCGTGATGTTCGAGATGAGCGGTGTGGACGAGGCTCTGGCGCGTGAGGCTTTTAGCCTGGCGGCGCAGAAGTTGCCGATCAAGACCCGCGTGCTCGTCCGTGGAGGTGGTCAGTAATGAAGGTTGCTGAAGTCCGTGAGTTGGACGTTCAGGAGTTGGAGAAGCGCGTGGCCGATACGCGGCGCGAACTCTTCAACCTGCGCTTCCAGCACGCCACCGGCCAGTTGGAGAACACCGGCCAGATCAAGGCCGTGCGGAAGAACATCGCGCGCCTCTTGACCGTTCTGAACCAGAAGAAGCAGGAGAACTAGCGCATGACAGAGGATAGAAACACTCGAACGCCCGAGGAGGCGCGCGAACCCGTCGAGAGCACCGCTCCCGACGCCCCGGAAGCTCCCGAAGAGGAGGCCCCGGAGACGCTCGCCGACACCGAGATGGTAGCGGAGACCGAGGTCGCCGAGGACCTCGGCACGAGCGCGGCCAAAGGCCCGGCGCTCGATCAGGACGAGGGCCAGATCCAGACCGACACCGAGCGCAACCGGCGCAAGGAGCGGATTGGTTTGGTCGTTTCGGACAAGGCGGACAAGACGGTCACCGTGGCGGTGGAGACTCTAGTGCGGCACAAACGGTATAAGAAGCGCGTGCGGAGCACCAAGAAGTTCATGGCGCACGACGAGGCCAACGAGGCTCGCACGGGCGACACCGTCAGGATCGTCGAGACCCGACCACTGTCGGCGCGCAAGCGTTGGCGCCTGGGCAGCGTCATATCGAGGGTCGAGTAATGATCCAGAACGAGAGCAGACTAAGAGTCGCGGATAACTCGGGTGCCAGGAGCATCCTGACCATCCGCATCCTCGGCGGCTCCAAGCGCAAGAGCGCGGGCATCGGGGACGTTATCGTAGCCACGGTGAAAGAAGCGACGCCGGGCGGCACGGTCAAGAAGGGCGAGGTCGTCCGGGCGGTCGTGGTTCGTACCGCCAAGGAGACGCGCCGGGACGATGGTTCGTATATCCGGTTCGGCGAGAACGCGGGTGTCATCATCAACCAGGACGGCGCGCCGCGGGGGACCCGGATCTTTGGGCCGGTGGCGCGTGAGCTTCGGGACAAGGGCTACACCAGGATCATCTCGCTAGCACCGGAGGTGCTCTAACTATGGGACTAAAGATAAAGCGCGGGGATACCGTCGTGGTGATCTCCGGTAAGGACAAGGGCAAGCGCGGCGAAGTCGAGCGGGTCATCCCGGCGAAGAACCAGGTCGTGGTGGGTGGCGTCAACAACCGCACCCGGCACGCGAAGCCGAGCCAGAACAACCCGCAAGGGCTGTTCACGTTCGATGCGCCGATCCACATCTCCAACGTGATGCTGGTCGATCCGACTTCGGGCGAGCCCACGAAAGTGAAGTATCGCTTTACCGACTCGGGCGAGAAGCTGCGGGTTGGGGCGAAGTCCGGGAAGGATATCGATGGCTAGGTTAAAGGACGTTTACAGGGCGGAGGTAGCTCCGGCCCTCAAGGAGCGGTTCGACATTCAGAACCCCATGCGGATACCGAAGATCGAGAAGATCGTGGTGAACATGGGCGTGGGCGAGGCCGTCGTGAACAGCAAGGCGATGGACGGCGCGGTCGAGGAC
>JACDDK010000073.1 GCA_013817025.1 Rubrobacter sp. | reverse complement strand
CGCAATCGCCGAGGCACTGCCGGAGGACGCGGTGGTCGTGGACGAGTCGACGTCGAGTAAGGGGATGCTGCACCAGTACGTGCGGGTGAGCACGGTGGATGGGTATCACACGTCGGCTGCGGGGGGACTCGGGTTCTGCCTGCCGGCGACGGTGGGCTTGAAGCTCGCGCTCCCGGAACGGGTGGTGGCGTGCGTGATCGGGGACGGCTCCACTATGTACTCTATCCAGGCACTGTGGACCGCCGCCCAAGAGAACCTGTCCGTGCCGTTCATCGTCATCAACAACTCCGGCTACTCCATCCTGAAAGCCTTCCGCGACACCATCGGCATCTCGGACGTTCCGGGGTTGGACTTGCCCGGCATAGATCACGTCCGTATCGCCGAGGGCCTCGGCTGCAAGGGTGAGCGCGTCGAGGAACCAGGGGATCTAGGCCCCGCCCTAAAACGCGCCCTCACCGCCGACGGCCCATACCTCCTGGACGTAGCCGTGGACCAAACCGTCCCCGGCCTGCTCCGCTAACGTGACCGACGAGCCCGTGAATAGCGGAAGGGGACGAGTCTTCGTCGTAGGCTCCATAAACCGCGACTTCGTCCTAAAGGTGAATAAACGCCCCGCGCCCGGCGAGACTGTCACCGACGCGACGCTCTCGCTGTACGATGGCGGCAAGGGCGCGAACCAGTCCGCAGCGGCGGCGCGTCTGGGGGCCGACGTAGCATTCCTCGGTCGGGTGGGAGACGACGATATTGGTGAGCCGCTGGTGGCGGCGCTGGAGGAGAAGGGGGTGGACGTTAGCCTCGTCGAGCGCGTGGCGGGCGTGGCGTCCGGCGTGGCCTTCATTACCCTCACGCCGGACGGCGAGAACGCCATCACCGTAGCTCCGGGCGCTAATCGGTCGCTTATGCTGCGGGATATGGACGCGGCTGGGGAGCGCATCCGGGCCAGCGACGTGCTCGTGGCTCAGATGGAGGTTCCGGTGGAGGCCGTCGAGCGCGCCGCCGAAGTAGCCGCCGCCGGAGGTGTACGTGTGATCCTGAACCTCGCACCCCCACGCGAAATACCGTCCTCACTGCTGGAAAAACTGGACCCTCTAGTGGTAAACGAACACGAGGCCGCTTTTCTGCTCGGCGGAGAGGTCGAAGGCGACAGAGCGGTTCGGGCGGCTGCATCGGACCTCCTCGCCCTGGGGCCGCGCTCCATCGTGATAACCCTCGGCGCCGATGGCGCTTTCGTCGCCGACGGAGAGACAGTCGCGCACCTGCCGGCGCCAGAGGTCGAGGTAGTGGATACCACGGGCGCGGGAGATGCCTTCGTCGGTGCTCTATCCGCTAGAATCGCCGCTGGAGACACTCTCGAAAACGCTGTCTCCTACGCCGTGAGAGCGGGTGCCGCCGCCGTGCAAGACGAAGGAGCGCAGGGCGCGTTGCCGACGCCGGAGATGATCGAAAAGTTGTAAGGCATCAGGTATAGAGGGTTTCGACGGACAGTTTCACACTTATATGCATCGATCAACGCCCAAGCTGCATCGCCAAAAGCTGACCGCCTATAGCTATTGCCGGGTAGCACCCGCGAAGAATACGGAACCTTGGACTTCTATGAGATCGGGCTCGAAGCCCGCGTGGTCGAGAAGGCTGTGTAGCTCGTCTTGCTCGAAGAATCGGATGCCGCTCGTGGAGAGGAAGCGTTGGAGGCGCAGCCCTCGGGTCGTACGGGAGCGCAGGATGCCCATTATGGCGAGCCTACCGCCGGGCTCCAATACCCGGCGCGTCTCGCGTAGCACGCGGGCTGGGTCCGCGAACTCGTTGAGCGAACCGCCGCACACCGCACCGGCGAACGAGCCATCCGCGAACGGCAGCCTACCGGCATCCGCACGGGCTAGGGAAGGTCGGGCCGCCGGTTTTATGGTTGAGGCGCGGCGGGCGGCCTCCTTGAGCATCGAGGGCGAGATGTCTATGCCGACGATTTCGCCGGTACCTTCGAGCTTGCGGGCCAGGGTGCGGGTGTAGAGGCCGGCGGAGCAGCCGAGGTCTAGAAAGCGACCGCCGCGTTCTACGTCTACCAGAGATGAGATCTTCTCGACTTCGCGCTCGTTGGAGAAGGGAGCGCCTGTTAGAAGCGTTAGCGAGCGCACGCGCCACAAAGGCTCGTAGCCCCGCCCCGCGCCGGGCAGGAAATTGGTCGCGTTGGCGATGTTCCCCGCTCCGGATACGCGCCCGAGCAAGTCCAGGTAGCCGTTCTTTACGGGGTAGACGTTGTCCGTCTCGGGCGAACGAACGGTGCCGGAGAGGATGATGCCGTTCTCTTCGGTACCTTCGACGTAGATTAGGCCGTCGCTCTCCGAAGGACGGGGCTGGACGATGGGGAGTAGGTTGCGCCGGAACATCTAGCGTCGGCGGTCGCGGAAGCGGCTCGCGCGGGCGTCGAAGCCGCGTACGGAGTCCATGAACGCGCCGGTTTCTTCGGGTTTTGGGCCAGCCTTTAGCGTCGGGTAGCCGCCCTCATGGAAGACCAGCGGACCTTTGCGCGTGTCACCGGTTCGGACTTCGACGACCACACCGAGGAACAGGGCGTGGTCCCCGGCTGGATAGATTTCTTGCAATTCGCACTCGATGGCGGCGATGGCGCCGGCGGCCAGCGGCGCGTCTACGGTTCCGTAGCCGCCACCAAGCGAGTTTACGGCGGGGAGGCCGCTGGAGCGTTCGGGCGAGGAGAACAGGCGGCTCAGACCTTCCTGGTCGTCGGCCAGAAGGTTCACGGCGAAGGCGTTTTCCTCCCGGATGCGGGAGTTCAGGCGAGCGTCCACGTGGACACTCACCAGGAACAATAGCGGATCGAGGGAGACTGAGATCACGGCGTTCGCCGTCATGCCCTCGGCCCGCTCTCCACGCCCGCTGGTCACAACGGTCACGCCGGTTGGGAAGTGCGACATCGCACCCCGCAGGGCGTCCGCCGTAGCCCCGAGCACCGTCCAGGGACTATCCGGCCCGAACGGCCCATCGGGCGTCATGAAGCACCCCGCATGGCAGCCACCTCCGGTGTTGCGGCGCGCAGTTCAGCGGGCCACCACCGCTCCACGGTTGCGAGGTCCGCGCCGTACCAGCGCTCGTGAACGGCGCTGTGGTGAATATCGTCCAGGACGACCTGCTCGGCGCCGGGCAGCAGGGCGGACTCAACTGGCACGACACCATCGCCCGGTACTCGCCCGTCTTCGACGAGCCGTTCGTAGCGGCGGCGGGATCGGACGGACTCCGTACCGTCGGTCGCGGCTCCGGCGACGGAGAGGTACTTCAGGCCGGACTTTTCGTGAAGAGCGCCGGGGAAGAGCTTGTTGGTCCGGTCGATGGCGGGGATGGGTTTGCGGCCTGTTGCGAGGTGTGGGCTTCCGAGGGTTATCAGGTGGGAGATACGTCGGTGTCCCGCGTAGCGGCGACCGCCGTAGGGCGGGTCTCCGCCGATGTAGACGCGGCTCGCGACGCCGCCTATGGAGTGGCCGATCAGGATGGCCTTTTTGGATTCGCTGTTCAGGAGTGCGTTATCCACGGTGCTGGCTATCTCGAAGATCAACTGCCCGTAGCCCCGAATGTGCCCCGCCAGATAGTCCAGCGGCGTGAGCGGTACGATGTGGACTTCACGCCCCGAAATCTCGCGTAAGTTGCGTGCGAGGTGGCGGTAGCGCCAAGTCCAAGACATCAGACCGCCTACTATGACTATCGGTTCGCTTACCATGCCGAGAGTATAAACGCGAGCCGCGCCGCATGACGCACGTTATCCGAACGTGGCGTGGACGCCGTCGAGGACGAACTGGACCGCGAGGGCCGCGAGCAGGACGCCGAGAACCCGCGACAAGACGTTCGCACCGGTATCGCCGAAGAGGCTCATTATGCGCGGCGCCAGGAGCAGGGAGACGAGCGTGAGCAGTAGCACAAACGCCAGCACGCCGACGAAAATGCCGACTTGGGCGGGGTTCGCGCCGCCGGTGTAGAGCAGGACCGTGGTGATGGCTCCGGGACCCGCGATCAGTGGTATCGCCAAGGGGAAGACGGAGATGTCCTCTTCGTAGGACTCCGCTTCCTGATCCTGGACGCTGCGCGAGCGCAGGCCGGTGGGGCGGACGAAGATCATATCGAGCGCCAGCAGAAACAGCAACACTCCACCCGCGATCCTAAACGCCGGCAACCCGATCCCCAGAGCATCCAACAACACGTCCCCCGCCAGCGCGAAGACAAAAAGTATCGCCGACCCGAGCGCCGCCCCGCGAATAGCGGACTCCCGCTTGCGCTTCTCCGAAAACCCTCGCGTCAGCGCCGCGAAGATGGGCGCGAGCCCCAGCGGGTCCACCACCACCAACAACGTCACGAACGAGTTGAACACAAATTCCACTCCGAGACTCTACCCCATACCCTCCGAGCATAGACGCCTGGAGCGTTGTATCGTCCGAGGCGGTTCGCGGAGCAGCCCGCGCCGTCGACTGTGGGCCATCTGCTGGTGGATTCCCGATCAAGTCCCGGACGAATATTTCTCGAAGCGACTGTTCGTTCTATTCGAGAGACGCTGCGAGGCTCGCTCGCGAATGTCGGATTTTACTGCTATTCGTTGCGCTTCGGCTACTTCTTGTTCGGTGTTGGGTTCTCTGCGTTGACCCGCCACCGGCCGCGTTGCTCCCGCGCCCGGACGAGCGTGGCTTCTTCGATTCGACCTTCCGTAGCATCGTACCGGTTCCTGACCTCGGCACCGAGCGCCACCATCACCTCCTCGACGCTCGCCGGTAGGTCCGCGACGCTTTCGGGACGAAACTTTAGCCCGAGGGCCGCGTGAAACTTCGTCAGCACTTCCAGTAGCTCCGATGTGTGCTCCACTAGAATAAGGGCTTCCAATCGCGCCGCCCGCCGTGTCACCCGCTGCGCCAGCCCTGCGTGTTTTACTCCCCGGACACCGCCGGAACGCACCGAGTAATCGCCGGGACAGAACTCGCCCTCGACCGCGCCACCTTCCGCCGCCACACCCAGCCGCCGCAGCGCCGCAGCCACGATCTCCACTCCTTCGGTGTACCGCTCGAAGAGCCCATGACGCAAATCCTCCACCGGAAAAGTCAACGAGAACGAGATAGCGCCCCGATTCGCCGCGACCGCTCCGCCACCCGAGTTCCGCACCAGCACCGGAAATCCAAGTGTTTCCGCCGAACGCACCGCGTCCGCGAAACCCGGAAGCCGCGTCTCCAGGCGGGTTGCGGCGACGTAGGGGGATGAGGACCACATCAGGCACGAGGGACCGCGTTCACCGGTGGCGACCTGTTCGAGGATAACTTGTTGTAGGCCAAAGCCGGTCTCGGGATCGTCGAAAAGAGGCGGGGTCAGGATCTGCACGATGCTAAGATAGCACCTTGATCTCCTCTAAGACCCCACGAAAGAAACGCCCATGAAGACCCTCGCTCTGGCGGGCGGCGTAGGCGGTGCGAAGCTAGCTGCGGGCCTGCAAGCCGCTCTCCCACCGGAAGACTTGACCGTGGTTGTAAACACCGCCGACGACTTCGACCTCTGGGGCCTGCGCATCTCCCCGGACCTCGACACCGTCATGTACACCCTGGCCGACCTGGCAAACCCCG
>JACDDK010000072.1 GCA_013817025.1 Rubrobacter sp. | reverse complement strand
AATCTCGGCGTTTTCATAAGCGACACTCGCGTCGTCGAGCGCCTCGCGCACCGCCGCGAAGTCTTCGGGCGCGGTCACGACCCGATAGTCGCTCTCCTGTTCCTGCACGTCCTCCGCCCCGGCTTCGAGTGCCAACTCCATCAACTCGTCCTCGTCCGCGCCATCCTTCGGCACCAGGATAATGCCCTTGCGCTCGAACAGATACGCCACCGAACCCGTAGTCCCGAGCTTGCCGTTGTTCTTGGAGAAGATGAAGCGCACGTCCGAGGCCGCCCGGTTGCGGTTGTCCGTCAGCACGTCCACTAGCACCGCCACCCCGCCGGGGGCGTAGCCTTCGTAGGTGATCCTCTCGTAGGTCTCCGCGTCCGCGCCGGAGCCCGTCCCCTTGTCTACCGCCCGCTGGATGTTGTCGTTGGGCATGTTCGCGGCCTTCGCCTTCTGTACCGCCAACCCCAACGCCGGGTTCATCTCCGTGTCCCCGCCGCCCTCACGCGCCGCGACGGCAATAGCTTTGGATAGCTTTCCGAACAGCGCCCCGCGCTTCGCGTCCGCCGCGCCTTTCTTTCGTTTGATCGTCGACCATTTACTATGACCGCTCATAGGTCGCACACCTCCCGTAAAAAGTACTCATGGAACCTTACATCATCCGTAAGCTCCGGGTGAAAAGCCGTCACCAGTATGTTATCCCCCCGTGCGGCCACCACCTTCTCCTCTATTCTGGAGAGTACCTCGATCCCCGGCCCAACGCTCTCGAAGAACGGTGCCCGGATGAACACCCCCGTAAACGCCCCGTCGAACCCCTCGACATCCAACTCCGCCTCGAACGAATGCACCTGCCGCCCAAATCCGTTGCGCTCCACCAAAGCGGGCATCAAGGCCAACAACGGCTGACGCGGCCCCGTGGTCGCCGAAGCCGCCAGCACCATCCCAGCGCACGTCCCCCACACCGGCCCGCCCTTGTAGAAGAAGCTGCGTATACCGTCCGAGAGGCCCGACGAAAGCATCATCTTTCCGATGGTAGTGGATTCTCCTCCCGGAACTATCAGGCCATTGAGCCCCGCCAAGTCCTCCAGTGTCCGCACCTCGACGGCCCGCACGCCGAGCCCCCGAAGGATATTCAGGTGCTCGGCGAAATCGCCCTGAAGCGCCAATACCCCGATCTTGGGCCGCTCGTCCCCAAAGACCGCTCCGCTAGTGTCGCTATTAGTGTCGCCGTTACCAGCCACGGGTCGCGAGCCGTTCTCCTTCCTTCAAATCCCCCATCTCCCGGCCAACCATCGCCTCGCCCAACGACCGGCTGACATCCGCTATCACCTTCGGGTCCTTGAAGTGCGTCGTGGCCTGAACGATGGCCCGCGCCCTCCTAGCCGGGTCCCCGCTCTTGTAGATGCCGCTGCCCACAAACACCCCATCGGCCCCAAGTTGCATCATCAAAGCCGCGTCCGCCGGAGTGGCGATCCCACCAGCCGTAAACAGCACGACCGGCAGACGACCGTTCTCCGCAACCCACCGCACCAACTCGTAGGGTGCCTGAAGCTCCTTCGCCTCCGACATCAACTCCTCGTCGTCCAACACGCCGAGCCTGCGGATACCCCCGACTATCGAGCGCATGTGCCGCACAGCCTCGACGACGTTGCCCGTCCCGGCCTCGCCTTTGGAGCGGATCATGGCCGCGCCCTCGCCGATGCGTCGCAGTGCTTCCCCGAGGTTCGTCGCCCCGCACACGAACGGCACCTCGAAGGCCGCCTTGTCGATGTGATGCTTCTCGTCGGCGGGCGTCAGGACCTCGGATTCGTCGATGTAGTCCACTTCCAGGGCTTGCAAGACCTGGGCCTCCACGAAATGACCAATGCGGGCCTTCGCCATCACGGGGATAGAGACAGTCGCCTGGATCTCCGAGATCATCTCCGGGTCGCTCATGCGTGCGACACCGCCATCGGCCCGAATATCCGCCGGCACCCGTTCGAGAGCCATAACGGCCACAGCCCCGGACTCCTCGGCGATCTTGGCCTGCTCGGCGTTCACCACGTCCATGATGACCCCGCCCTTGAGCATCTGGGCCATCCCGCTCTTGACTCTAAAAGTCCCTGTTTGCTGTCCGTTCTCCGCCATGTTTCTCTCCAGTCGATGCCTACTAGAATCTGTTAAACCTATCTTACTACCAGCGCCTCCACGCTCCAACCGTCTAAGAGCAAGAGCCGTCCCGACAGTAGTCTCTTGCGCCGAACGACAGAAATACGGCGCGGCACTGTCTAGCGCCTAATCTATTTTGATGCGCTCACGGTCGTTCGAGTCCGGCGTCGCGGGCTTTCCCTCCTGTCTTGCCAGGGCCCCGATCCCCTTCAACGCTTCGAAACCCGCCTTGCGAAAATGCACCAACGCCTGCTTGCGGCGTTCTCCCAGCACCAGCGCGTAGGCCGCTACGCCGAGCAGGTTCACCTTCGGACGGCGCGCGCTTTCATTCTCCGTCATCGCTCAACCTCACCGTCAGCCGATTATCCTCGATACCCGCACCCGCCGCCGAGAGCCGCGCCAGCGAGTCCGGCAGCAGGATGTTCCGCCTATAACCCCCGACCTTCACCAGCAACTCCGCACCGCGTTTGGAAAGATCCACCTCGCCCTTCTCCACCAGCGGCAGATAAAACACCACCTCGTACCCGCTACCGTTCTTCACGATGTCGTGCGAAGCACCCCGGAACAACATCTCAAGAGGCTCCGCATCCTCGAACACGTCTTCGGCCAGCGCCGCTAAAGCCTCCAAGCCAAACATCTCCCGGTCGAACAGGCGCGCCGTCAGTATCGGTATCGGCGCGAACGACGTTTCGATAGTACTCATGTGACGCGCCTGCGCTTCCCGCCACTGAGCGAAATACGGGTCCGTAACCGAGTCCGGCAGCAACCGGTTGACCACCACCGCGTCGACGCCGTAATCGTACAGGTTAAGGTACGTGTAAGCGCGGCGCGCCTCGGCGATGACCATCTTCTCCGCGTTCACGACCAGGCGGACGGACGAGCTCTCGCGGTTCGTCAGGATCTCCTCGACGCTCGCTATGGCTTCGTAAAATTTCTGGCCAGCGGCGAACACACTATCGTCCGGCAGTGGCGGCAGGGATTTCGTCCTTCCGGCGAACGGACGCACCAGCTTCGCGGCGCGGCGTTGTATTGGGAAGAATTTCTCGACGTACCAGCTCATGTGGTCCGGCAGGCTCAGGAGTTTCAACGTCTCGCCGGTGGGCGCGGCGTCCACGATCAGGGCGTCGTACTCCCCGCTCTGGTAGTGCCGACGGACCATCAGCAGACCGAAAAGCTCGTCCATGCCGGGGAGCATCGCCAGTTCCTCGGCTTCGAGGGAGTTGGAGCCCTGCCACTCGAAAAGAGTGGTCATGTAGTTCTGGATCTCGCTCCAGTTCTCCTCGATCATGGTTGTGTGATCCATCTCCTGAGCCCACAACCCGCTCGCCATCTCCTTGGGATCCGGCCCAATAGACGTATCGAAAGCATCCGCCAACGAATGCGCCGGGTCCGTGCTCATGACCAGCACTTTCTTCCCGGACTTCGCAGCTTTTAGAGCCGTCGCCGCCGCCACGCTCGTCTTTCCAACTCCACCCTTGCCGGTGTAGAGCATCGTCCTCATCCGAACACCCGCTCGGGATTCGACACGAACGTCGCCGCCGTCAGCAGCCCCAGCCCCACGATGAGCCCGATATACACTGCGCCCACCGCGACTCGATGCCGCAGCGGTAGATCGTAGTAGGCCCGGCCTTCCGGCGTCTTGCGGGTCTTCCAGCGGTTCCACAGCTCCGGCAGCCCGAGCACCGCGACGAACGCCATGATCGGCGCGACGAAGATCAGCGCCACCATCACCACCAACCCGAGCACCTGAAAGACCAATGACATCGCCCCGACCGCCCGGCCACCGTCCAGCGGCAACAGCGGCGCCAGGTTGAACAGGTTGATGATGAAGTTGAAGTACGCGAGCCCGAGAAACACCGGCTCGCCGGTCGCGGCGTAGAGCCCGAGCACCGCGAGCCCTCCCAATGTCCCCAGTATCGGCCCGGCGAGCCCGACCCGCGCCTCGGCCAGAGCATCCTTCGGCATCTGCTTCATCGCCACGAAAGCACCCAGAAACGGTATGAACATCGGTGCCGAAGCCTCGATGCCCTCGCGTTTGAGTTGCAGGACATGGCCCATCTCGTGAACCCAGATCAGAGCCACGATCCCCACCGCGAACGTCCACGGAAACAGCAGCGCGTACGCCCCAATGCTCACCAGCATCGTAAGCGCCGTCCCCAGAAACTTGACCTTTAACAAGAGCAGCGCGAGTCCCTTGAACTTTACGAGCAGAAACCCTATAGCGGTCAGCGGCACGAATAGCTTCTTGAGCAGGCTCCAAAATCCGCCTTCCGGCCTTACCGGTTCGTACCGGGGCTCCGGTCTTTGCTCCTCGTGGTCGCTGCGAAAGATGGGTTCCTGCGTCTGGTCTCCGGGCGGAGAAGAATATCGATCCATACGCGGATTATACCGCCCATCCACGGTGCGGCGGATACTAGGCTGGCGGTCGCCGCTCCCGCTCGAAGTTCTGCTGCGCCTCCACCGTGCGGATAGCCTCGGGCATCGCCTCCAGGCGGCCTTGCGGGATCCCCTCTCCAGTATCGTCGCAGATGCCGTAGCTGCCTTCTTCGATCTTCTCCAGCGCTCGATCCACGTCCTGGAGCCGGCGATCCGTCTGTCCCTCGATAGTCGCGTCCATCTCGCGGGTAAAGATCTGCTGGCTCAAGTCCCCGGAGTCGTGCTCGGTCTGATCGTCTTGATCCTCGGCGCGATCCCGCTGGTCCTGCTCCATCCCCTCGCTGATCCGCTCCAACTCGGCCTTCGTCTCCAACAGTCGCCGCTTCTGTTCCTCAATGAAACCCGCATCCAACTTACTCTCCGCCATAACTTCTCCTCTATTCGTAACCCAACACGAACAACTCAGACCCAAGACATCCCGCTCACACCCGAAGCTTATCTTACAGCCTCTAAAGTAAATGGATTCATGGCTCGTGCGAGCGCAAGGAAAAACCCCGCCAACCAGACGTTTACAGCATTCGGGATAGAACGGCGATCAAACAAAAATGAGAAATGTGAAACTCGGTGTTAGAGCATAAAAAATGGGCGACGACCTACTCTCCCACGGGGAGACCCCGCAGTACCATCGGCGCTGGCGAGCTTAACTGCTCTGTTCGGAAAGGGAAGAGGTGTATCCTCGCCGCCATCGTCACCCTTAATAAAAAGCTATTCGGTTTTCAACAGCGCCTCGGCGTGAGCCGGGCCTGATCTTTAAAAACTGCATAGCACGATCCGAAAAGGGTTCCATTAAGCCCTCGACTTATTAGTACCACTCGGCTACATACATCGCTGCACTTACACCTGTGGCCTATCAACCTGGTGGTCTACCAGGAGTCTTACTCCCTCATGGGGATGGGAGATCTTATCTCGAGGCGAGCTTCCCGCTTAGATGCTTTCAGCGGTTATCCCTTCCGAACATAGCTACCCGGCGGTGCCATTGGCATGACAACCGGTGCACCAGAGGTTCGTCCACTCCGGTCCTCTCGTACTAGGAGTCGCTCCTCTCAAATCTCCAACGCCCACGGAAGATAGGGACCGAACTGTCTCACGACGTTCTGAACCCAGCTCGCGTACCGCTTTA
>JACDDK010000071.1 GCA_013817025.1 Rubrobacter sp. | reverse complement strand
CATCCCGATGGCCGCCGGTATAAGCACCGCAAGCCCCACCAACTCGTCCAGCACCCCCGCTATCCCCGCGAGCACCAGCCCCGCCGCCAACTCCCCCACGGAAGACAGAAACAGCGCCGCGAACCCTTGCCGCAACGACTCTTTCTCCTCCGTAATGTACCCATACACCTTCGGGCGCAGGTGCGGACGATTGCGGAGCCTCTCGCGCACGCCACCCTCGCGCCCGCGCTCGCCCCACCGCTCCCTACGCTTCTCGCTCACGGAGTCTGTATAGACCGTGCCGCGCTCGTTGTAAAGCGTTTCGAGGCTTCAGGTAGTGGCAATTTGCGGATCATCGCTTGCGAGCGGAAGACTCTCTAACGGAAACTCTACAAGACCAGCGACCGAAGAGGGAATCAGCGCCAACAAACTTTGAAACCTCTGCCCGAAGCCTGAAGCTTCCTAGAGCATCTTCTTCCGGTGGAGGTAGTAGAGCATGAACGCGCCGAGGATTGCCAGGACGCATAACAGGACGAAGTAGCCGTAGCGGGTGCCGAGTTCGGGCATGTTCTGGAAGTTCATGCCGTAGACGCTGGTAACGAAGGTGAGCGGCAGTATGACGGTCGAGATGGCCGTGAGGCGCTGGAGGCTCTGGTTTATGCGCTGGGTCTGTTGGGTGGTGTAGATGTCCAGGGAGCCGGCGAGGTAGTCGCGCATCGTGTCGATCATGTCCACCACCCGGATGAGGTGGTCGCGCACGTCGTCGTAGTGACGTCGGCTCTCCTCGGGGATGAGCCGCGTCGTCGGCCGCATGAGTACGCCGACCACGTCCCGCATCGGCATCGCCAGCCGCCGCAGGGCCGCCAATTCGTGCTTGAGTAGGAACAGCGAGCCGAGCACGTCGGTGTCATCGTCCGGGTCCTCGTCGAAGAGACGCTCCTCGATGCCGTCCACCATCGCCGAGAGCCGGTTCATGATCGGCAGATACTCGTCCACGACGGCGTCTATAACGGTATGCGCGACGTTGGCCGCCGACGAAGAGACGAACTCGTCCCGCGCCACAAGCCGCCGCCGCACGCGCTCCAATTCGCGCAACGGCCTCGGATGCACGCAGACCACGTAGCCCTTGCCGACGTACATATCCACCTCGACGGTCTGGACTCGCCGCGTCTTCTCCGAGAGGTGAAACGAGAACAGCGCCACGAACAGGTACTCGTCGTAGATGTCCACCTTTGGCAAATGGTTGCGCGTGAAACAGTCCTCGACCGTCAACTCGTCGAACCCGAATACATCGTGCAGCAGGCTTCCGTAGGGACCGGACTGACCGCCCTCGGTGCTGTACACATCGCACCACACCAGCGCGTTCGGGTCGGCCAGATAGCCGGAGATCTCATCAAGACCTACGTCCTGGCGCAGCACGCCGGATGCGTCGAGGACCAAAAGGTCGACGTTCTCCGGCAGCTTCTCTGTGGTAACGGGATGCACGCCGGCGAGTATACCGCCGCCCGCAGCCGGAAACATCGTTCGTAGTAGACTGCCGACGTGGTTTTCCAGAACCTTGAAAGGACGAGCATGGACATCGGGATCATCGGCGCGGGGAACATCGGAGCTACGGCGGCCAGGCTCTTCGCTCGCGCCGGACACCAGGTAGCCATCAGCAACTCCCGTGGCCCACAGACGCTCTCGGGGCTTGTGGATGAGATCGGTCCGAACGCCCGCGCTACGACCGTCGAGGACGCGGCTTCCTTCGGCGAGGTCGTGCTGCTGGCGATACCGTGGTCCAAGAGAGAGGATGGACTTCCCCGTCCAGAGATGCTGGAAGGCAAAATAGTCGTCGACGCGCTGAACCCCTACACGCCGGACTTCGAGCTGGAGGATCTGGGAGACGACACCTCTAGCGAGGACGTGGCGAGACGGTTGCCGGGTGCCCGGATCGTCAAGGCTCTCAACACCATGTACTACGAGACCTTGCGCTCGGAGGGGCGGCCTTCCGCGCCGATGGAGGAGCGCATCGCGCTCTTCGTAGCCGGCGACGACCCCGAGGCGAAATCCATAGTTTCGCGGCTCATAGAAGAAATAGGCTTCGCTCCTGTGGATACGGGCTCTCTCGGAGACGGCGGTCGCAAACAGCAACCCGGATCTTCTGTCTACAACGTACCGATGGCTGCCGGACCCGCCGCCCGAGAGGCCGGAATCGAGGAGGACGAATGAGCAAGATACGCGCCGTCGTCGTGGACCACGATGTCCCGAACCGCCTGACCCTGCGAGAGGTGGAAGCACCCGCGCCGAGCCCGTCCGAGGCGCTGGTACGGGTGTCGGCGGTCTCGCTGAACCGGGGCGAAGTGCGCCGCGCCACGACCCTCGACGCGCCGGGCGCACGTCCCGGCTGGGACCTCGCGGGTACCGTCGAGCAGGTCGCCGCCGACGGTTCCGGCCCGCCCGAAGGAGCGCGGGTCGTGGGTTTTCTGCCGTCGGGTGCCTGGGCGGAACTCACCGCCGTACCCACTAACGCGCTCGCGGAGCTTCCCGACGGGGTCTCGTTCGAGCAGGCCTCTACGCTGCCCGTTGCGGGGCTCACGGCGCTGTATGGTCTGGAGAAGGGCGGCGGGCTCGTCGGCAAGCGGGTGCTGGTGACGGGTGCGTCCGGCGGAGCGGGGCTGTTCGCGCTGGAGTTGGCGCGGCTCTCGGGGGCGCGGGTCGTGGCGTTGGTGCGGCGGGAGGAGCACGTCGGGCTGGTGCGTAGTGCCGGGGCGCACGAGGTCGCCGTTGGCGAGGATGGATCCGCTGCGGGTGAGTTTGGACCCTACGAACGCATCCTGGAGTCCGTCGGTGGCGCGGTGCTTGGAAATGCGCTCTCGATGCTCTCCCCGGAAGGCACCTGCGTCTCGTTCGGGGTCTCGGGCGGTGCGGAATCCACCTTCGACGTGCGGGACTTTTTCTTTATCGGAGGAGCGCGCCTGTATGGCTTTATACTGTTCCACGAAGTGCTCGCGCATCCGGCCTCGGACGGTCTTGCGCGACTGGCGCGGCTGGTGGCCGATGGCAGTTTGACGCCGCGCATCGAGGTCGCGGCGGACTGGACGGAGATCGGGGAAGTCGCCGCCCGCCTGATGGACCGGGGTTACACGGGCAAGGCCGTGCTGCGGGTGGGTACTTGACTCACGGTTACTTGAGAAACAAGGCCGTCAGCGTCCGGTTTTCTGTTCTTGCCGAACGCTGGCGGCCCATAGCTTTTGCGTGAATCGTTTTAGGCTTCGGGGTCTCCGGCTAGCTCTTCGCGGGGCTCTTCATCGTCGCCTGCGGGCGGTGTGCCGACTCCGGCGTAGAGGACCGTGATCAGGACCGCCACGAGCCCGACCGGCGCGAGCCATCCCGGTAGCTTGATGCCCAACATCCGATCCAGCGAGAACTTGTCCGGGCCGTTGAGCATGAGGGCGAGGGCCGCCACGATGTTGATGACGGGAAGCTCCGCGCCGCCGCTGGTCACCCAGATCGGCTTTCCCCAGTGCGCTTTGGTCGTCGCCATGCTCATCGCCGCGATGATGCCCAGAGGTCCGAGCGGGTTGAGGAGGCCCAGAGCCGTCAACGCGCCGCCCCCGAACTCGGAGGCCATCGCCATAGTCGCCCACGGGCGTCCGGGCTTCAGGCCGAGCATCTCCATGAAGCCTTTCGTGCCTTCGGGGCCAGGGCCGCCGAACCACCCGAACGCTTTTTGGGAGCCGTGGCCCGCCATTAACAGACCTAGCGCCAGGCGTAGGATCAGGGCTGGAACATTTCGCATTTGGTCCTCCTTTGTCGGGGCTCCGGGAGCCTCTTTTTGATTAGTTGCCTTCTACCCATCCACTGCGGGACTTATCCGATGGGGGCGAGGCGTCCTTCTATTTCTTCGCGGCGATCTTCTAGGAACGGCGGTAGCGAGAGGCGTTCGCCGAGGTGCGCGGCGTCCTCGTCGGTGGCGAAGCCGGGACCGTCCGTGGAGAGCTCGAACAGCACGCCGCCCGGTTCCCGGAAGTAGATCGCCCGGAAGTAGTAGCGGTCGATGCGGGGTGTGACCCCGATGCCCATGCTCCGGATCTTCTCGCGCCACTCACCGTGCTGCTCGTCGTCCGGCACCCGGAATGCCACGTGATGCACGCCCCCGCGCCCGAGATGCGCCGTTGGAGCATCCGGCCTCTCGATCAAGCGCACCTCGGACCCCGGACCACCAGGCCCAACGTCGTATACGGTGACGCGCCCGCCGTTCTCCTCGTACTCCGCCACGGCCCGGAAGCCGAGTATCTCGGTCAGCACCCACGCCGTCGGGGCGGCCTCGCGTACCGTGACGTCCACCGCTCCCAAGCCCCGCACGCCCAACTCGACCGGCACGCCGTTACCGTCCCACGGCGTACCCGACGCAACGCCCGCGCCCGCGTCGTCGGAGATGCGGAGCCGCTGTCCCTCCGGGTCGGTGAACGCGATGTACCGGCGCCTCTCACCCTCTTCTATCCCACCGTGCGATACGCCGGACTCGTTCAGCCTGTCCGTCCAGTATTCGAGCGCCTCGTCGCCCCTTACCCTGAGCTCCGTGGTCGAGACTTCGCCCGAGCCGGGATGGTTGGGTGCTACGCGCAGGTGCGGCCAATCGAAGAACGTCACCTCGGTTCCGGGGTTGCCCAGCTCGTCGCCGTAGAACAGGTGGTAGGCCGAGACGTCGTCCTGGTTGACGGTCTTTTTTACCAACCTCATGCCCAGGATTTTCGTGTAGAACGCGACGTTCTCCTTCGCCTGCGTGGTTACCGCCGTTACGTGATGCAGTCCGCCTAATTCCATCTCTGTCTCCTTTTGATCGTTGATCCCACCACTTTATGAAGGCGCGAGCGAACGCAGGCCCGCGCTGATGCGCTCCTGGGGGATGCCCTGGACCCGGCGCTGGTAGTAGTAGAAGTCCACGTCCAGGGGGGAAAGCATCGCCGCCGCGAGGTATTCGAGGTCGAGGCCGCCTCTCAGGTCCCCGGCGCGCTCCGCTTCCCGCAGCAGGCCGAGCACCGTCCACCGCCGCCAGTCGTAGGCCGGCTGGGAGAAGCGGGCCATCCGGTCGGCACCGCACAGCGGCTCGTTGCCGCCATACAGGAGATCGAGGTTCTCCTCGGTGAACGCCACCAACCGCTCCAGAAACTCCCCCAACTTCTCCAGCGAGGCCATGCCGGGTGTCGCCAGCAACTTCATGGTTTCGTCCTGAACGCGCCGCGTCGGCTCGTCCAAGAGCGCCTGACACAACAGCCCCTTGTTTGGGAAGCGCCGGTACAACGTGCCTTTGCCGACCCCGGCGGCCCGCGCTACGTCCTCCATCGTCACGCTCGTGACGTCCCGCTCCTCGAAGAGCACTCGCGCCGCATCTACGACCTTGAGCCGGTTGCGGGCGGCGTCGCTGCGTTCGACGTTATCAGGTATGCCCCGGCCTACGTGATCCAGAGCCCAGTTCAGCTTTGGTTCTCCCTTTTTCATTCTCGTCAACGTTCTCTTCTCCGCCTTGACATCTACAGCCTAACGCGCTACTCTTGCGCCGTGAAGTGGACGCAAGTCCATTTAATCACAAACGACGAGAGGAGCAAGGATGGCGGTAAAGGTAGCGGTGATTTACTACAGCGCGACGGGCAGCGTGTACAAGTTGGCGCAGGCGGTCGCGGAGGGTGCCGAGGAGGCTGGGGCCGAGGTACGGTTCCGCAAGGTGCGCGAGTTGGCGCGCTCTCGGTTTGTCCCGCCG
>JACDDK010000070.1 GCA_013817025.1 Rubrobacter sp. | reverse complement strand
ACTGTGGGCGTTGCGGGTGGGAGACGGTGCTGGTACCGGACGAGATGGCGATGAAGTGTCCGAACTGCGGGATGATGCACTACCCGAAGGTGAGCCCGGCGGTCATCATGCGAGTGACGGATGGGGAGCAAATACTGTTGGCGCGTTCGCCGGGCTTTCCGAAGGGGCTCTACAGCGTTCTCGCGGGCTTCGTGGAGCCGGGGGAGTCGATGGAAGAGACGGTGCGGCGCGAGGTGTGCGAAGAGACCAGCGTCGAGGTGGAGAACATCCGGTACTTCGGTAGCCAACCGTGGCCGTTTCCAAACTCGCTCATGATCGGCTTTACCGCCGACTACGCGGGTGGCGAGCTAACGCCCCAGCCCACGGAGATAGAAGACGCCGGCTGGTACACGGCCGGGGATCTACCTCAGATGCCGCCACCCTTCAGCATCGCGCGGCGTCTGATCGACGACTTCGTCAACGTGCGGCGCGCACGAGACAGCGAGCACTAAAGTGGACGAAAACCCCCGATTCAACATAACCAGCGGTACCGAATGGGAGCGGGTCGTTGGGTATTCACGCGCCGTGCGGAAAGGCGCTTTCGTGTTCGTATCCGGCACGACGGCCACGGATGGAAGCGGTGGCATCGTGGGCGCGGGCGACGCCTACGCGCAGGCGGTCCAGGCTCTGGCGAATATTCGTGTGGCGCTGGAGGCGGCGGGCGCGGAGTTGTCGGACGTGGTGCGGACTCGAATATTCGTGATCGACATCGACGATTGGGAGAAAGTCGGAAAAGCGCACGGTAAGGTGTTTGGGGACATAAGACCGGCCACCAGCATGGTCGAGGTGCGGCGCTTGATCTCGCCGGAGATACTGGTCGAGATAGAGGCCGACGCCGTCGTGGGAAACACGCCGGCCAGCCTCTAGAACGATTTGCAAAAGAGGCTTTGCTTGCCACAGCTGCCGCCTCGTATACACCACTCCCACAGCCAAGCAAAGCCCCGAAACGTGGCGTCGGAGCGGAAGTCTTGCTAAACTCAAGCGGACATATATCCGTTTGCTGGATATTGGCGGACGAATGTCCGTTTGCCAAGAGGCTGTGTTTGGCTAGGAAGGGTGGTGTATTCGTGGATTTGCCGCAGGGAGTGGAGTTGCCGGTGTTTGGTGCGGGGGTGGTCGAGGCTGCGCCCCGGCGCGAGCGGAGTGACGCGGCGGAGAGTCGGCGGCGGGTGCTGGATGCGGCACGGGGGTTGTTCGCGGAGCGGAGTGTGGATGCGGTGAGCATGCACGAGATCGGGCGTGCTGCGGGGGTCGGTCAGGGGACTTTGTATCGGCGGTACGAACACAAGGGCGCGTTGTGTTCGGCGTTGCTGGCCGAGGAGATCGAGGGTTTCGTCGACGAGGTGCGGCGGCGGGCGGGAGGTCGGGGTTCGGCGCTCGGGCGGCTGAAGTGGTTCCTGGGGCGGTTGGCGAGGTTCAACGACGACAACGCGGCGCTACTCGGGGCCATCCGGGACGCGGCGGGTGGTGGGCGGCGTGTGGAGATGTACGGTAACCCGTTCTATTCGTGGCTGCGGGGTACCGTGGCGGCGTTAGTGCGGCAGGCTATGAATGAGGGTGCGATGATGGGGGAGTTGGACGTCGAGTGCGTGGCCGATGCGTTGTTGGCGACGCTCAACATCGACCTGTATCTGTATCAGCGACACGAGTTGGGGATGAGTCGGGAGCGTGTCACGCGGTCGCTGCACGCGCTGTTGGACGGGTTGCGGCCCGGCCCGGCCTCGTGAAGGCTCGGACCTTTGGGTGGGTGTGCCGATCGTATAATCTCGTTCGAGTAGAGTATCGAGGAGGTTGTGAGAATGGGTCGTCAGCGGGTGGAGCCTGGTTTCGAGCAGGAGTCGGTGTGGGATTATCCGCGACCGCCGCGGATGGAGGATGTGGAGAAGAAGGTCAAGGTCGTGTTCGGGGGGATCACGATCGCGTACAGCCTGCGGGCGAAGCGGGTGTTGGAGACCAGCCATCCGCCGGTCTACTACGTGCCGCCGGAGGACGTTCGGACGGAGCATCTTCGGCTCTCGGATCACACGTCGTTCTGTGAGTGGAAGGGATATACGCGCTACTACGACCTCGTGACCGAGGAGCGGACGGAGGCTCGGGCGGCGTGGTTCTATCCCGAACCGGTGGCGTCGTTCGCGGAACTCAAGGACTACGTGGCGTTCTATCCGTCGAAGATGGATGCCTGTTGGGTCGGCGGTGACAAGGTCGAGTCGCAGGCGGGAGATTTTTACGGTGGTTGGATCACACCGGAAATAGTCGGCCCTTTCAAGGGCGCTTCCGGAACCTGGGGCTGGTAGGGCCATTCGATTGGACTTTGTCTCTCGACTTCGCAAGGAGTACACTCGCGCCGGCCTCCACGAGTCTGGCGTTGACCGGAGCCCGATAGAGCAATTCCGCCGGTGGTTCGAGGAGGCCCAGGTGGCTGACCTGCACGAACCCAACGCCATGACCGTCGCTACCGCGACCGCCGAGGGGAGCCCGTCCGCCAGGACCGTATTATTAAAGGGTTTCGATGAGCGGGGTTTCGTCTTCTACACTAACTACGAGGGTAGCAAAGGCCGGGATCTCTTGGAGAACCCTCACGCCGCGCTCCTGTTCTATTGGGGCGAACTGGAGCGTCAGGTGAGGATCGAGGGTCGTGTGAAACGGGTCTCGGTGGACGAGTCCGACGCATACTTCGCCAGCCGCCCGCGCGGCAGCCAACTCGGAGCGTGGGCTTCGGAGCAGAGCCGTCCGGTCGCGGATCGGGCCGCTCTTGAAGAGAGGTTACGCGAGGTCGAGCACCGTTTCGGGGAGGGCGAGGTTCCGCGACCACCATTCTGGGGCGGCTACCGGGTGGAGCCGGCGTCCATCGAGTTCTGGCAGGGACGAGAGAGCAGGCTGCACGACCGGCTCGTGTATCGGCGGGAGAACGGTGTCTGGGGGATCGAGCGTCTACAGCCATAGGGCGGGTTGCGGGAGCGAGGACGATTCTTCCGAACCCCCGACTATTTACTGCGGACCCACGAGCGCAAGGCGGAGAAAGCCAACCCGAAAGATATGACGCCGACCCTGGCCACGGACGTTGCTGCTAAGATTCGTCTCGCTGACGCTGGTATCCGTGGAAGGGAGATCTATGAAGCTGGTGACGTATTCGGTGGGGGACGGGGAGCCTCGGGTTGGGTCGTTGGAGGGCGAGGAGATACGACCGCTCGGTAGTTCGGCTGCGGACATGATCGAGTTTATCGAGGTCGGAGGAAGCCCGGAGCCGGGCGAGGATGTCATCGCTCTCGCCGAGGCTCGCTTGCACGCTCCGATACCGAGGCCACCAAAGCTCGTCGCCATCGGGCTGAATTACTCGGATCACGCCGAGGAGACCGGCGCTCCGATACCCGAGAAGCCCGTCGTCTTCGGTAAGTACTCCAACTCCGTCGTCGGGCCTAATGAGGCCATCCTCATACCCCCGATCACCGAGCAGGTCGACTACGAGGCCGAGCTTGCCGTCGTCATCGGCAAGGAGACCCGCAACGTCTCCGCTTCGGAGGCCCTGGATCACGTTTTCGGCTACGCGAACGCCAACGACGTCTCGGCGCGCGACTTGCAGTTCTCCGAGGGCGGACAGTGGACGCGCAGCAAGTCCATCGACACCTTCTGCCCGATAGGTCCGTGCATCGTGACCAAAGACGAAGTGCCGGACCCGCAGAACCTCTCCATACGGGCGGTACTGAACGGTGAAGTCGTGCAGGACGGGCATACGTCCAAGATGATCTTCCCGGTGGCCGAGATAGTCTCGTTCCTCTCCACCGGCATGACGCTGGAGCCGGGCGACGTAATTATCACCGGCACGCCGCCGGGCGTCGGCATGGCCCGCGACCCGCAGCTCTGGATGAAACCCGGAGACGAGGTAAGCATCGAGATAGAGGGGCTCGGCACCCTCACCAATCCGGTCGAAGCCGAGTAACCGCATGGATCTCCTATCGGAACTCGGCAACATCCTTCCGCAAGACCGCATCGTCTCCGAGGGCGAAGACTTCGACCGCCACGGCGGGGGTGTCTTTACCTACCACGCCCCGATCCCGCCGGACGCGGTCGTCTATCCGCAGAGCCGCGACGAAGTCGTGGAGGTGGTGCGCTTCGCCAACGAGCGGCGCGTTCCCATCGTGCCGTTCGGGGAGGGTAGCAGCCTGGAGGCGCACACGCTGCCCGTGAACGGGGGCATCAGCCTGGACCTCGGGCGCATGAACCGCATCCTGGAGGTCCGACCGGACGACTTTATCGTCCGCGTCGAGCCGGGTGTTACGCACGGAGGGTTGAACGCGGCGCTTGCGGAGCACGGGCTGCTGTTTCCGGTGGACCCCGGCTGGGACGCTTCTTTAGGCGGGATGACCGGGACAAACGCCAGCGGCACCAACGCGGTGCGGTATGGGGCGATGCGAGATCAAGTCCTGGGATTGGAGGTCGTTCTGGGAGACGGGACCGTGATGACGACCGGCGGCCTGTCCATGAAATCGTCCGCCGGATACAACCTCACCGGCCTCTTCGTTGGCTCCGAGGGGACTCTGGGCGTCTTCACGGAGATAATCCTGCGGCTGTACCCAATCCCGGAGAAGGTGCTCGCCGGGCGCGCTGTCTTCCCGGCGGGTATAGAGGCGGCGGGTCGGGCGGCGGTAGCCGTGATCCGCTCGGGTATGCAGATCGGCCGCGTCGAGCTGGTCGACGCCCGCACCATCGAAGCCGTGAACGCCTACAAACAAACGGACTACACCGTCGCCCCGACGCTCTTCCTGGAGTTCGCGGGCTCCGAGGCGAGCGTGGAGCGCGACGTGGCGGTCGCCCGGAGCATCGCCGAGACCGAGGGGTGCGAGACCTTCGAGTTCGAGGCGGACGAGGCGGCTCGGGAGAAGTTGTGGGAGGCGCGACACGACGCGGCGCTTGCGATCCGGGAACTGTATCCGGGCCGGGGCATGATGGGGACGGACGTGTGCGTCCCGATCTCGGACCTCCCCGGCGCTCTGCGCCACGCCCGTGAGACCATCGAGTCCCACGGCCTCGAAGGCGTCATCCTCGGCCACGTTGGCGATGGTAATTACCATGCCGTGTTTCCGGTGGACATGGAGGATACGGCGGATCAGGCACGGGCCGAAGAGGTCAACGAGGAGATCGTGGACTACGCCCTCGCCCGCGGCGGAACCTGTACCGGCGAGCACGGCGTCGGCCTGGGCAAGGTCGGGCATCTGGAGAAGGAGCACGGCGACTCTCTGGCGTTCATGCGCGGGATAAAGAAGCTCGCCGATCCGAGCGGCATAATGAACCCCGGCAAGATCTTCGCCGGGGAAGCCGCGCCGACCGGCGGGGTATAGTAGTGGCATCGTTATGGAACGCAAGGGACCGATAAGGCGAGACGAGGCGTCCTACCGGCCGGTGAGGGCTATCGGCCTGTTGCTGGTGCTGCAAGTCGTTGGGCTGATCGGCCTCGGCGTCTTCGAGTTTTCGCAGGTGGACTGGCGGCGCATACGTCCCGAATGGAACCCTCCGCGCGAGGTCGCCGAGGCTCTGGCTACGGTGCTTTTCGCGCCGCCGGCGGTTCTGGCGTTGCTCGCGGCTTTCGGGTTTCTGGTGCTGGACCGCCGGGGGTGGTTGCTGGCCGCGCTTTCACAGGGGCTGTCCCTGGCGATTTGCCTGTGGCTGTACTCCGAGTGGCGCGTGGGGTTCGTGTATCCGGTCATGGTCTACTGCATCCTGATGATCC
>JACDDK010000069.1 GCA_013817025.1 Rubrobacter sp. | reverse complement strand
GATCAGATCGGACACCGCTACTTCGACTTCGAGGAGTACCCGGCGGATTTGATCTCCGCTATCGAATCGGACGCTCTGATGGTCGAGCACGACTTCGCCCACGCCTACGAGAACGTCCTGAAGGATCAGCAACTGGCTGTGGGCGCCGCCGATGTCCAGAACAAGCAGGTCGAGAGCCCCGAGCAGATAATCGAGCGCATCGAAGCCTTGCGCTGGCTCGCACCCGAACAAACACTAATAACAAGCTCGTGCGGCCTCAACCACCTCTCCCGCGAGACCGCCTTCGGCAAGCTCGCGGCGATGGCCGAGGCCGAGAGGCTGATGCGCTAAACAGTCTTCCGCCAACTTTTCGGAAAACAACGCGACTGGACTACAAAAATCCGGTCGCGTCCGAAGCACGAACAAGGGAGCGGGGCCCTCGCCCCGCTCCCTTGTTCCGAAGAGTTGGTCGCTGTTTTTACGACAAAGAATCGGCCCTACGCATCCCCGAGCGCAGCATCGTAACCAGCCCCGAAGCCGTGAAGAATCCAACCCAGTATAGGCAACGGCTCCGACGCCCGAGGCTTTCCCGAGACCGGTTGCGCCAACTACCCCTTAACTTATTGAGACGCGAACGATCGGACCACACGGTCCTTATTCGCCAACACGCAAGGGTTTAACGTATCTTTAGCTATAAGTTGACCGTTCTTTAACCCTCTCGCTCTCGAAGCCCGCTATCTTTAGCTCCGGTGAGCATCGAAGCCTTTATGGGACCGTCTGAACGTACCAAACGAGGCTGGACTCCCACCCCTTTTTCCTCGATCCTCGAAGGGTGCGGGCGTAGCGGTTGCATTTTGGGGATGGCGTGAGGGGAGCGGAGGTTCGGGTGGACCTTCATCTTCACTCGTGGGCGTCGGGGTCGGCGACGAACGTGTGGGTTCGGGGTCTTGGGGACGCTGGCGGGGTCCGCGAATCGTACACGCCGCCCGAGGATGCTTATCGGATGGCGAAGAGGGCCGGGATGGACTTTGTGACCCTCACCGACCATGAGACCATCGACGGCGCTCTCGCGTTGGCCCATCACCCGGACTTCTTCGTGAGCGAGGAGGTCTCCGCCAGATTCCCCGAGGAGGATAGCTCCGTGGACGTGCTCGTCTACGGGCTGGACGAGGAGATCCACGCTGAGGCGCAGGCTCGTCGGGGCAGCGTGTACGATCTGGTGGACTACTTGCGGGAGGCGGGCGTCGTCCACGCGCTGGCGCATCCGATCTACGACCTCGGCGGCTCGCTCGACCGGTCGGGGATAGAGAAGCGCCTCGTACTGTTCGGACTCTGGGAGTTCGTAAACGGATCCCGCCCTCCCCGCCAAAACCGCCTGGCTCGCGAGATAGCCGAGGGCATTGGAGTCCTGGATCTGCGCCGTATGGCCCTGTGGCACGGTTTTCCGACACCGCCTCACCGCAGGATACGGGGCATCGCCGGTTCCGACGACTACGGCGGCGCTACCCACACCGTCGCGCCGGGGGTGCGGAATCCACGGGAGTTTTTGGACGCCCTCGCGGCGGGCGAGGTCCGTCCCGCCGGAGAGGAGGGCTCCGTGGGCAAGTTCGTCCAGACCGCCTTCAGGCTCGCGGGTGCGGCGCTTGAGGGGGGAAGAGAAGACCGGGCCGCGGGGCTTCTGCGCCGGTTGGGCCTGCCGGACGATGTCCGGGTGCGGCTGCGAGCGGCCTCGGCGACCTCGGAGAACGCGCTGCTCCGGTACCTGCCGATCCTGGCGCGGCTCGACGAGGCGAGGATGCGTTCCAGTCTCGCCAGCAGGTACGAGAACCGTGTCAGGGAAGCTTTCGAGGACTCCGGGCTCGGGTCTCCGGCGCTGGACTTCCTCGGCTCCGTGGGCGGCTTCGTGGACGGACACGTCTTTATAGCCCCCTACGTCGCCGCGCACGGGTACTTTGGACGGGAGGCTGGAAAAGCCCGCAAACTACGCGAGGAGCTGTGGCTCGGGGGCGGAGATGCGCCGCCGCGCATCGCCGTGTTCGTGGATGGAATGAATGAGGTCCCGGCGATGTACCGGGGACTCGGGTCCCCGCTCGACGATGACCTCGAAGGGCGGTTGCGGTTCGTGACCTGTGGTTCGTCGCCGGCTCCGGGTGTCGCCTCGATGCGGCCGGTCACGCACGTTGGGACGCCGCTGAACGCCGGATCTAAACTCGGCGTGCCTTCTCTGCTGGAAGTCCTGGAGCACGTCGCCGAAGAGGACTACGCCGCGATACACGTCACCACGCCCGGCCCACTCGGTCTGGCGGCCTTAGTCTGTGGTCTCGTGCTCGGCGTCCCTGTGGTCGGTTCCTACTCCGCGGACTTCGCCGGCCACGCGCACGACCTCTTTAGAGACGAGATAGTCGCGAGGGTCGTAGAGGTCGCGGTGCGCGAGTTCTATGAGCGGTGCTCGGTCGTGGCGGTGCCGTCCCCGGCTGCGGAGCTTGACCTGCGGGAGCGCGGCTACCGCGTCCAACGTTTCGAGGTCGTGGAGAGCGGCGTCGACGGCGAACTGTACGCCCCATCCAAAAGAGCGCCCGCGCTTCGAGAGGCCCTCGGCGACGGTGGGACGCTGCTGCTGTACGCCGGTCGGCTCGACCACGACGCGGGCCTGAATTCCTTCGTCGCCGGCTACCGGAACCTTCGGAAGCGCCGCTCGGACGTGCGTCTCGTGGTGGCCGGGGACGGACCATACCGGAGGGAGATACAGGACTCTTTGGGCGATACCGCCAGCTTCGTGGGCTCCCCGAGCGGTGAGGCGCTGGCCCGGCTTTTCGCGTCGTGTGACGTGTTTGTATCTCCGGGTGCGAAAGGCGCGTCCGGGCGGGCCGTGATCGAAGCCCAGTCCTCCGGGTTGCCGGTGGTGCTCTTCGCGGGTGGTGGGTGGAGCGAACGTATCCGGCCCGGTGTCAGCGGCTTCGCCGTGCCGCCAGGAGATCAACTCGCGTTCTTCGAGAAGATCGAATTGCTCCTGGACGACGCCTGGCTGCGCCAGCAGATGAGCCACGCCGCTAGAGAACACGCCGCGTCCACGAACAGGAAGGCTCTTCTGGATGTCCTGACCAACCTCCACTCACCATCCCCGCGTCCCGTTCCCCATCCCCACGCGGTGCTCTGAATGAGCGAAGTTGTCCGAAGCCATCTCTCCGTTCGGGCAACGAAACTTTCCATCGCAGGCCGCGTTATTGGCTGCTTCGACGACGCGCCGTCCCCGACTATTGGGTGCAGAGAGAAAGGGTTGAAGTGATCGAGGGACTCAGCAACTGCCTGTTCCGCAACATTCACGGCCACAACCTAGTCTACAACAGTTGCTGGGAGGATCCGCAACTCGACCGCCGGGCCTTGGGGCTTGGACCGAGCGACACCATTTTGGCTATAACGTCCGGTGGGTGCAACGTGCTGGACTACGCTCTCACGGAGCCGGCCCACGTCTACGCGGTGGACATCAACCCGCGCCAGAACGCCCTGCTGGAGCTGAAGCTCGCTGCGATACGGAGCCTCGACTTCGAGACGTTTTTCTCACTGTTCGGCCGGGGACGGCTGCCCGAATTCCCCCGGCTGTACCGCTCCGTTCTGCGTCCGCTGCTCTCGGACGCGGCGCGGATGTATTGGGACCGGCGCTTGCATTGGTTCTGCGGTGCCGAGTGGTGGCATTCCTTCTACTTTCGCGGCACCGCCGGGTTCTTCGCCCGTCTGGTCAACTTCTATATAGACCGAGTGACGAGAACGCGGGGGGAGATAACGGCGCTTTTGGGGGCCGGGTCGGTCGACGAGCAGCAGGATATCTACGAGGGTCGGTTGCGGCGGACGTTCTGGACGGGTTTGATCCGCTGGCTAATGGACTGCGACGGGGCGCTGGCTCTGGTGGGGGTGCCGCGGCCTCAGAGGACCCAGATCGAACGCACCTACGCCGGTGGGGTCGTTCAATATATCGAGGATTGCGTGGAGGCGGTCTTCGCCCGGCTCCCCATACAAGGCAACTACTTCTGGAAGCTCTACCTGACGGGCGAGTACTCGCCGGACTGTTGCCCCGAGTACCTAAAGCCCGAAAACTTCGCCCGGCTCAAGGCTGGTTTGGCCGACCGCGTCAGCGTCCACACGACCTCGATCCTGGACTTCCTCATCGGGCGTGAGGATCGGATCTCCCGGTACGTGTTGCTGGACCACATGGACTGGTTGAGTGCGCACCATCACCCGGTGCTGGCCCGTCAATGGCAGGCTATCCTGGACCGTGCCACCCCCGACGCCCGCGCGATCTGGCGCAGCGGCGGCCTGCGCGTCGATTACGTAGACCCGATCCAGGTCTCGGTTGCCGGTGAACGCCACCGCCTCGGCGACTTGCTACTCTACCATCACGACCTAGCCGCCGACCTTCACCAAAAAGATCGCGTCCACACCTACGGCAGCTTCTATATCGCCGACCTGACAACCACCTGAACCGGAGACCAACATGCCCCTGGCCACCGACCTCAAACTGCTCTACAAAATAGCGTTGGCCCCGATACGTGGTTCGTCGCACGCGGAGCGGCTGGAGAGCTTCTACAGGGACCAGGCGGACCACTACGATCGCTCGCGGGCTGGTCTGCTAAAAGGCCGACACGATTTGATGGGGATGCTCCCGGTCCCCGACGGCGGGGTGTGGGTCGAGATGGGCGGCGGGACCGGAGCGAACCTGGAGTACCTCGGTGAACGCCGCTCGCGGCTCTCGAAAGTCTATCTGGTGGACCTCTCCGCGTCACTGCTCGATGTCGCCCAGCGTCGCAAAGAGACCCTGGGGTGGTCCAACGTAGAACTGGTCCGGGCCGACGCGACGACCTTCACGCCGCCGGCGGGGCCGGTCGACGTCGTCGTGTTCTCCTACTCGCTGACGATGATCCCCGACTGGTTCGCCGCCCTCGACCGCGCCTGGGATCTGCTTCGTCCCGGTGGCGTTATCGGCGTCGTTGACTTCCACGTCTCTCGAAAGCACCCGCTCCCTGGCCGCGTTCGCCATTCGCGGCTGACTCGCACCTTCTGGCCGGCGTGGTTCGCCCGCGACAACGTCTTCCCTAATGCCGATCACATCGAGTACTTGCATCACCGCTTCGAGCCGGTCCATTTCTCCGAACCCGGAGGCGGCATCCAGAACCTTCCCGTCCGCATCCCCTTCTACCAATTCGTCGGGACCAAAGCGTAAAGCCCGTCCGTTTCGTTGCGTAGCCTATCCGAGTAAATTTGTCCGCGACCCCCGCGTCACGCTGACGATTCGTGACGAGCAAGACCCGTACCACTACGATGGGGTCCGAGGCGAGGTAGTCCAGACGGTTACGGGCGAGGAAGCTCGAGGTCACATAGACGAGCTGTCGTAAAAGTACAACGGCGAGCCATATCCGCCGGACCCGTTCAAGACCGAGCGCGTAACGCTTTGGATCGTCCCATCCCGACAAACCGCCGTGGGCAGCGGTACCGAAGAAGCACTACCAACCGATTAGTTCCACAAACTGTTTCGCCACAGAGCTTTGAGGATCGAACTGAACGTCACGCTACTCGGCGAGGGCGCTCTCTATCTCCCTCGCCGCCGCCAGTACGCTCTTTGCCAGCCGCTCACCGGGGTGTTTTCCGAGGCGTGAGATCGGGCCGCTCGCGCTCACCGCCGCCCGAACCCTCCCATCGGCCCAGAACACCGGCGCGCTGACGCTCGCCACGCCCTCCTCGCGCTCCGCCACGCTCTCCGCCCAACCTCGGGTCTGAACCCGTGTGAGATCCAACGACGATCCGCCCCGCTCCTGGTCCCAAGCCAGGAGCACC
>JACDDK010000068.1 GCA_013817025.1 Rubrobacter sp. | reverse complement strand
GATATGGCCTCTCGTCCCGCGCCAGAAATTGCGCGAAGTCCAGAGCGTTCTTGGTAACGCCCGCGAGCGTCCCATGATAAGCGCCGGTACTGACGATCAGCGCGTCCGCGCTCCGAATAATCTCTACGAAACGCCGGACTTCCGGCCCGTAATCATCCAGCGCGCGTACCGGCTCGTACATCGGCATCCGCGACTCGTTCAAGTCCCATAGCTCCGGTTGCGCTCCGGTCCTCTCCGCCGCCGCCAGCGCCCGCCGCAGCGCGCCCAGCGAGGTCGAACCTTCCCGCAACGTCCCACCCACGCCCACTACTTTCAACTGCGCCATAGATCAACCTCTCGAAATATATCGGGATCATTGTATGCCGACCCTGGGAATGTTTTGTAACCGCGCCGTTGGTTGCCGCCACTACACCGACCGGCTGTTGGGTTTGTGGGCGTCGGAGTCCAAACCCCAACCGACGATACGCTCCGGGTGGAGCCGGATCAACTCTTCTCCAAACCCCTCGCCGACTTCCCATCCGCCTTCCTCGAAAACCTCAGCCCGCCCGCGCACCTCGACCCCGCGAGCCTTCCACGGTGGCAGCACGTCGTCCACCACGAACGCCGCCCGGCCCGTATCCCGAGCATCACGAAACTTCTTGCTCTTTCCGAGGTTGTGACCACCGATGTCCACCACGTCCAACGTTGCGTTGTACCGAAAACCCACCGGCACCACGTGCGGCGAGCCCTTCGCGTCCACCGTCGCCAGCCGCCCTAGTCGCTGCTCCGCTAAATACTCGACCTCTTTCTCCGTAAACACGCTCATGCCCGCGCTCCTTTCTTGCGCTTCGTCAGCCGCTCGTAGTTGAGCCGGAATAGCTCCAGCGCGCCTTCCAGGTCTTCCTCGCCCCGGATGCGGTAGCTCACCCATCCGGTCTGTGGCAGGACGTGATGCGGTCGCGCCCGTCCGGCCTCGACCAACTCCTCGCGCACCTTGCGGGGAAATGGAAGGTCCGCCAGACGGTCGCCGTGCAGGTGTCCTATCTCATGCCCCCGCACTCGAAACTCCACCCCGCCAAACCGATGTGCCCTTCCCTCGACCCCGTCCCATCCCAATACCTCGCGCTCGATCCGCTCTCCAATACTCGGCATCCCGGTCTCCTCTCTCCAATTTCATTGATCTGTCCATAGCCGGTGTTTGTGTTGTGGGCTTCCGTAAACCTCCGTGCCTTTCGTGAGTTGCCCACGCCTTTAGGATGCGTCAGCACGACCATTCGCACAACGGGCCAAGGGACGGTTTTCGGTTGTACGGAAGTACAGGTTTTACGGGGTAAGGACGAGAAGGAGTATCGAGACCGAGATCATGGACAAGACGGTCGAGACCAGGATGGCGCTCGATGTCCGGGTGACGTAGACGTCGTACTGGCGCGCCACGATAAACACGTTGGCGGCGATGGGCAGGGCCGCGACGAGCAGGGCGGCGGTCGCCCACAAAGGGTCCACGTCGAAGACGAGCGTGGTCGTCGCGTAGAGCGCGGCTGGGTGTACGAAGAGCTTCATGGCGCTCATAAAGGAGATCTCCGCAGCACCGTCCGTTATCTTGCGGCTCGCCAGAGTCGCGCCGAGGGCGAACAAGGCGCAAGGCCCGGCTGCGGCGCCGAGCAAGTCCAGGAAGTTGGTGATGGGCGTTGGAGTGGAGAGACCGGTCCCGGAGAAGGCCAGGCCCGCGAAGATGGAGACTATTAGCGGGTTCTTGAGGAGCTTGCCGAGGGTCGAAAAGATGGTGTGAAGCAGACCATCCTTATTTCCCTTTTCAGTCTCGATGAGGATTATGCCCAGTGGGATCAAGAGTATGCTGTCCAGCGTGATACCTACGACGACGGGGACGGCGGCCTCGCGGCCTAAAACGGCTAATATAAGTGGTATCCCCATGTAGCCCGTGTTGGGCATCACCGCCGCAAGACCCATGATCGACGCTTCGCCGCGCCCGACGGCGAACAGCAACCGACCCGTGATCGCCGCCAGCGCGAAGACCGCGAGGCTCGCTACCACATAGGCCCCGATGAACGGCCCGTTCAGCACGTCCGAGAGCGGCGATGAGGACATCAGGGCGAACAGAAAAGCTGGTAGGGCGAAGTAGAAGACGAACGTGTTTACGCCCGCGGCGGCGGTCTCGGTGAGAAGTTTTAAGCGCCCGGCGGCGTAGCCGCAGAAGATCAGAGCGAAGAACGGCAGCGCGTTGTTGAGTATGGATTGCAAGTTAGCTTTCAGCCGTCAGCATTGAGCTGTCAGCCTTTAACGCCTTTCCTGTGGAGCCGACCGGCGGGTGCTTCGACGGCTACGCTAACAGAACCCGGTGCCGAACGCCTCTAGGCTAACTCGTTACCCGGACGCCGGTACCCGCTACGACTTCGCCTACTATTGCCCCGATCGCACCTTGCTGCTCCAGCGCCCGGATGAAGGTTTGGACGTGGTCGTTTGGGAGTGCTATTAGTAGACCGCCGCTGGTCTGCGGGTCGTGTAGGGGGAGCAGGTCTTCAGCGCTTACGCCGTCGGCGGAGACTTTGTCCCCGAGGTACTCGCGGTTGTTCTTCAGGCCGGCGGGGTAGCAGCCTTCTCTAGCCAGGGTGATGGAACGCTCCCAGACCGGGACGGCGCTTCGGTGGACAACCGCTCCTACGTTGGAGGCGTCCAGCATCTCCAGCAGGTGACCGAGGAAGCCGTAGCCGGTTACGTCGGTGGCGGCGGAGACTTCCGTCTCGCGTAGCGCGGCACCAGCGGCTTTGTTTAGGGTGGCGGCCATCTCTACGGCGTCTTCTATCTCGCTTTCGGTGACTAATTCCCGTTTCAGGGCTGTGGTCAGGATGCCGAAGCCGAGGGGTTTGGTCAGGATCAGGGCGTCCCCGACCTTCGCGCCGGCGTTGCGTACCACGCGGTCTTCTTCGACGAAACCGGTTACTGAGAGGCCGTATTTTGGTTCGTCGTCCTGGACGGAGTGGCCGCCCAGCAGGCGCGCGCCGGACTCGTCTATCTTGGAGCGTCCACCTTCGAGGATCTCGCGCAGGATGCCGAGGTCCAGAGAGCTTGGGAAGCCTACGAGGTTCATCGCCGTGATGGGGGTTCCACCCATCGCGTAGATGTCCGAGAGAGCGTTGGCCGCGGCGATCTGACCGAAGCGGTACGGATCGTCCACTATCGGCGGGAAGAAGTCCACCGATTGCAACAGCAAGCCGCCGCCGAACGGCACGTAGCCCGCGTCGTCGCGGGTCTCCATGCTGCTGATGAAGTTGTCGCCTTCCGAAGACGGCGAGCCGGGCGTGAGGCCATCCAATACCTTCTCCAGGACCCCTGGAGCGAATTTAGAGGCTCAACCGGCCTTCGTGGAATACTTCGTTAGCCTGATGCGGGTTCTATTGTCCATGTTGGGCATTATATCCGCAAAACCGTTTTATTCACGTGGAGCGTGGTGTACGGCCTTTGCTGGCTTCCTCGATCAGGGCTCGCAACGCCTCGCGTTCGTGCTCGGGCAGCGTGCGGTCGCGGCGGGCTTCGCATCCGGCTTCGAGCCGTTTGTAGAACGCGGGATCCGTCTCGGCGCGTTCCAGCAAGCGGGCCAGGGCGCGCTCGTCGCCCGCCGGATAGTAGCCGGGATAATCCGAGCCCAGCATCCCCACGTTGCCGGGGATCTCCGAGGCGACGACCGGGACTCCGGCGGCGAGCGCCTCGGAGATCGCGTTGGCCCCACCTTCCATAAACGAGCTTTGCACCAGCAAGCGGACGCGGGAGAGAAGCTCCCGCACCTCCTCCCGCGACACTTCGCCGAGCCAATCGTAGCGTGGATTGCCCTTCATGTGCGCCTCGGCCTCGGCGGTGAGCGCGTCCTCGCGGGCGCCACCGGCGTGGATCACCCGAATGCGCGAGGCCGGGGGGAGCAGTTGGGCGGCGAGCGCGGCGCGGAACGGGTCTTTCTCGGAGCGCAGGTGGCCGATCACGCACACCTCGAAGCTCGTCTCGGACGGTGTCCGCCGCCGTACCCGCTCCGCCGACTGATACACGACCCGCGCCTTCGCCCGGTGGCGTGGCTCAAGCTCCATCAACCCTTCGTCCTGCAATACGATGAGACGGGTCGCAAGGTCCAAAGAGTCTCGGGCGTCCGCGTTGTGGTGGATGTCGCGGTACAGGTCCGTGCCGGTTAGAGCTACCAGCAGGGGACGGTTCGGGTAGGCGTTGGCGAAGCGGGCGATGGAGTCGTGGCTGCGGCGGGCGTGGAGCGAGATCATCATCCCCGCCGCCTCGCCGTTCCAGCTCTCATCCACCGAGACTTCGTGGCCGAGTTGACGCAGAAGGGCGGCCCAGCGTTCGGCGGTGCGCCGGTTGCCGTAGCGGGACTGGGCGTTGGCCGGTGTGATGAGCGGGATCCTCATACCGTCCCGTATCGTCTCACAGATACGAGGCGGTATGAGTCGGCCCCCGGTCATCATCGTTTGCGCTAACATTCCGTGTGCTAAAGGGGTCTACCGGAAAGGCGCGGACAGCATGGGTAAGAGTCGGAACAACGCGGAAGAGCTTGAGGGCATGATCCAGGACACCCGCAAGCGCACCCTCGAACTCATCAAAGACCTGAACGACGAGCAGATGATGGGGCCGCAACTCCGCATCGTCAACCCGCCGCTGTGGGAGATAGGACATCTCGCCTGGTTCCAGGAACGCTGGAACCTGCGCCGCATAACGGACGAGACCTTCTCGCCCCCGACGATCCTCCAGAATACCGACGACCTCTACGACTCGATGGAGGTCCACCACGACACCCGCTGGGACCTCCCGCTCCTGACCCGCGCCGACACCCTGGCCTACATGCAACGCACCCTCGATCTCACCCTCGAAAAGATCCGCACCGGAAGCGGGAGACCCGAGACTGACTACTTCGCCCGCCTCGCCACCTTCCACGAGGACATGCACGCCGAAGCCTTCACCTACACCCGCAACACCCACGGCCTCCCCGCGCCCCAGATCTCCGACCACGACCGCACCGTGCTAGCCGGGCAACCAACGGGACCCCTGGAAGGCGACGCGAACATACCTGGCGGCGAGTTCATGCTGGGCGCGACGCCCGAAATGGGCTTCGTCTTCGACAACGAAAAATGGGCGCATCCCGTACAAGTCGCACCCTTCCAGATGGCCCGTGCCCCCGTAACCAACGAGCAGTTTGCCGCCTTTGTGGGCGACGGCGGCTACGAGAAGGACGATCTCTGGAGCGAGCCGGGGCGCGAGTGGCGTAACGCCGCCGGTGCCGAACACCCCGTCTACTGGAGCCGTGCCGCTGACGGCTGGCGCATACGGTTCTTCGACAACAACGAGCCTCTAAAGCCGCACCAGCCGGTCGTGCACGTCAACCACCACGAGGCCGAGGCGTATTGCCGCTGGGCCGGACGCCGCCTACCAACCGAGGCCGAGTGGGAGCTCACCGCTTCCGCCGAACCCACGTCCGACGGAGCCGGCATCACATCTCGCAAGCGCATCTACCCCTGGGGCGACGAGCCGCCAACGCCCCGGCACACCAACCTCGATGGGCGCTTGCTAGGGCCGGTGGACGTGGCGGCTTTCCCGGAGGGCGACAGCGCCTTTGGGCTGCGACAGATGATCGGGAACACTTGGGAGTGGTGCTCCGACGATTTTCTGCCGTACCCCGGCTTCGTCGCCGACCCCTACAAGGACTACTCCGAGCCGTGGTTCGGCACCCAAAAAATCCTGCGTGGTGGCGCTTGGGCCACCCGCAGCCGGATGCTCCGCAACACCTGGCGCAACTTCGGATTGCCCGAAAGAAGCGACATCTTCGCCGGGTTTCGGACGTGTGCGTTTTAGAGCTTCCGTCAATAGGTCATGGTCGTCGGGAAGGTCGGCCCTTCCACCGGTAGCGAATCCAGCCTTCCCGTACGAGTCGCCTGACAATGATGACCACGTCCGAGA
>JACDDK010000005.1 GCA_013817025.1 Rubrobacter sp. | reverse complement strand
GACGAGCGTGACGAGGATGTGCGGGAGGACCTGTTCAGGAAGGCTGATTCGGCGTCGTGAGCTTCTCGAAGCGTCCGGTGTATATGATCGGGGTGGCCGCCGAGCTTATAGGCGTGCACCCGCAGACGTTGCGGATGTATGAGCATAAGGGATTGCTGCGTCCGCGCAAGAGCATCAAGAACACGCGATTATACTCGCAGGAAGACATAGAGTTGGGACGCCACATTCAGAAGCTCACCCAGGAGATGGGCATGAACCTCGCGGGGGTCGTAAGGACCCTCGACATGGAACGCCACATCTCCCGGTTGGAGGCCGAGAACCGGCGTTTACGGGAAGAGATGGAGCGAATGAGAATGGAGCACGACCGAATGATCGGAGAAGTACACCGCAGCTACCGGCGTGAGATCGTGCTGGTTCCGAGGGGCGATATTTCGCGGAGGGACTCCTGATGGCGTCCGCGCCGATGCACTGCTACCGGCACCCCAAGCGCGAGACCCGCGTCTCGTGCGCGACCTGCGGACGGCCCATCTGCACCGAGTGCATGAACCAGACCGCCGTCGGCATCAAATGCCCCGAAGACGCCCGCGTTCCTCGAGGCGCCCGCGCCGGCGCGATGAAGACCAATCAGATCGTCAAGAGCCTGCTCGCTGGAGTGGCCGTCGCCGTTGTCGGGGTGGCCGTCGCATACGCCATCTTCCAAATCCCCGCCTTCCGCTTGATATTCGCGGGCCTTGCGGGCTATCTGGCCGGTATCTTCATCCACCGCGCCGGAGGCCGAAACGGCGGGCCTCTAGCCATGATCGTCTCCGGCGTCTCCGTCGCCCTCGCCTTTGCGCCGTTCGTACTGCCGCAAGTCCTCGCCGGTAGCTTCCAGTTCTTCGTCGTCCTGCCGGCGCTCGTAGCCATCGGCTTCGCCGTGTATCAAAATCGCTGAACGACCAGCGCGCCGGTTTTGATGGTATGACCATTTGGCGGCTATAATGATCGGGGATTGGTAGCCGGAAGGGACGAGTCATGTACCTGGGGAATTTGTCGAAGGATGCCCGCGAGGTCGTCGACACCGCTCACGCGGTGGTGCGGCGGGGGCGTTCCAACATGCTCGGGACGGAGCACGTGTTGTTCGGGATACTCGCGCAGCGGGACGGGGTGGTGCGCCGAATCTTCCACGAGATGGACCTCAACCTCAACCTGGCGGAGGTCGCCATCAAGGACGCCGTGCGACGAGCGGAGCTTTCGCGCCCGATCTCCTCGGACGACCGGGTGTATCCGACGCCGAGGGCCAAGCAGGCCATGATGCACGCGGTGGAGGAGTCCCGCGACCTCGACAGCGACCACGTAGAACCCGAGCATTTCCTGCTGGGTATCCTGCGCGTTGGCGACGGGGCCGCCTTCGACGTACTTCAGGGAATCGGCTTTACGGAAGAAGACGCCCGCGACTTCCTGCGAAAGGCGCGGGAGAGCGGGGGAGACGTATCCTCCAACCCGGACAGTATGCTCGCCAAGCACGCCGTCAACCTCACCGACCTCGCGCGCGAGGGCGACCTCGACCCCGTCGTCGGACGCGACGCCGAGATACGGCGGGTCGTCCAGATCCTGGGCCGCCGCACCAAGAACACACCGGTCTTGATCGGGGAGTCCGGCGTCGGGAAGACCACCATCGCCGAGGGCCTCGCCCGAAAGATAGTCGCCGGGGAGGTGCCGGAGTTTCTGAAGAACCGCTACGTGCTCTCCCTAGACATGGGCTCCCTGATGGCCGGGGCGAAGTTCCGGGGGGACTTCGAGGACCGGCTGCGGATGACCCTGAACGAGGTGAGCAACTCGAAGGGTCGGATCATCTTGTTTATCGACGACCTGCATAATATAGCCCGGCTCGGGTCGAGCGGCGGGATGGCCGGGGATATTCTCAAGCCCGCGCTCGCTCGCGGCGGCGTGCAACTGATCGGGGCCACGACCATCGCCGAGTATCGCAAGCTCATCGAGCCCGACGCCGCGCTGGAGCGCCGCTTTCAGTGCATCACCGTCGAAGAGCCAACCGAGATGGAGACCGTCGAGATCCTGCGCGGACTCCGCTCCGACTACGAGACTCACCACCGCGTTGAGATCTCCGACGAAGCTCTCGCCGCCGCCGCTAACCTCGCTCACCGTTACATCCCCGATCGCTTCCTGCCCGATAAGGCCGTCGACCTCCTCGACGAAGCCGCGAGCCTTGTCCGCATGGAGACCTCGACCAACGGCCACGGCGACGCGGGACGCGCCTCCGTCGGGCGCGAGGAGATAGCGAGCGTGGTCAGCGCGTGGACCGGCATCCCCGTAAACCGGATGCTAAAGGACGAGGCCGAACGCCTGCTCTCGATGGAGGAGGCCCTGCATCAGCGCGTGATCGGCCAGGAGCCTGCCGTCGAGGCTGTCTCCGAGGCTGTGCGCCGCGCCCGCGCGGGCCTCGCCGACCCGCGCCGCCCGATAGGCAGCTTCATCTTCCTCGGCCCCACCGGCGTCGGCAAGACGGAGCTCGCGCGTGCTCTGGCCGAGTACCTCTTCGACGACGAGGACGCGATGGTCCGCCTGGACATGTCCGAGTATATGGAGAGCCACGCCGTCAGCCGGCTCGTCGGCAGCCCGCCCGGCTACGTCGGCTACGAGGAAGGCGGCCAACTCACCGAGGCCATCCGGCGCCGACCGTACTCGGTCATGCTGCTGGACGAGGTGGAGAAAGCCCACCCGGATGTCTTCAACATGCTGCTCCAGATTCTCGAAGACGGCCGTCTCACCGACAATAAGGGCCGCACCGCTTCCTTCGACAACGCCGTCATTATCATGACCAGCAACGTGGGCGCGGAACTTATCCCCGGCGCCGGCGAGATGCTCCGCGCCTACGACGAGACGCACGGTCACCTCATGCAGCGGCTGCACACCTTCTTCCGCCCCGAGTTCCTCAACCGCGTGGACGAGGTCATAGTCTTCCACGCCCTCGGCGAGGGCGAACTCATCCGCATCGCCGACCTGCTGCTGGAGCGCGTCCGCACCCTGGCCGCGGCACAGGGCATCTCGCTGCGCTTCTCGATGGAGGTGAAGCGTCGTATAGCCGCCGAGGGGGCGGACTCCAACTTCGGCGCCCGCCCCCTGCGACGCGCCATCCAAAAGCTCATCGAATCACCCCTGAGCAAAGAGATCATCGCCGGACGCTTCAAACCCGCCGACACCGTCCTCGTCCACGCCGACCCCACCGGAAGCATAACCTTCGTGACATCCACCACGCCGGACACCCCAAAGACCCCTGCCAAACCGGTTTAACCTTAGTCCCACCGGCAAAGCCCTGTGGATAACTTTCCGAAACCCGCGACGCAAAGCCAAAAACCGGAGCCTGGATACCGCTACCAGAGCTAACTTTAGTCGTAGGTACAATTACACTTAACCTTAAGATAAAATTAGACCTGAAGTTGAGGTAAAGCTCCGAAAAATACTTTCAGAAAGGCTAGCGTAGCCTGAATAGGCGTGCTAGGGTTGGAGCCATGAGAGAAGACATGCAGTACATAAGCGGGGTAATGGACGAGTTAGAGGCTATTGTCCAGGACGCATCCAACGTTCCGATGCGTAAGGGGCTTGCGGTCGTGGATCGGTCGGATCTGCTTGTGATGCTTGACGAGCTTCGAGGCTCTTTGCCGGGCGAGCTCTCAGAAGCGGAGGCCTTGCGGCGGGAGTGCGCGGCGATGGTGGCCGAGGCCGAAGAAGACGCGCGGCGCATCATCGAGGATGCCCATCGGCGCACGGAGGACCGGGTGGAGGAATCCGAGGTCCACCGGCGTGCGTTGCGGCGGGCCGACGAGGTTACGGAGCGGGCCGAACGTTACGCCGAAGAGGTCTCCAGCGGCTCCGAGGTATACAGGGACCGAGTTATGGGCCAGCTAGAGAACTGGTTCGAGGATTCCCTGGTCTCGGTGGGCGAGTCCCGCCAGGAGCTTGGCGGAGTACCCGTGCGGCCTGTTGTACGAACTCCCGAACGTCAGCCGGCGCAGCAACCCGAGCCCACCGAGGACGATAATCGGGGCTGGCGGGTTAGCTCCGCGTAGCGCGGTGCCTCGGCGCTTGCGTTGAGCTTTTCGTACTGCGGTCGAAGGTTCTTGCGTTCCCATTACGTTCTTTTGGGTTCCGTTCCAAACTGACCGGGAAGTCCCCTGCAAGTCTATTTGCACACGGAGTGCTTGTAGGCTTTTCGTCTGCCGAAACACGTCGCTATCATCGCACCGACATATAACACACCGAATTTTCGAGGAGCGAGGCGCCGCCGTTGATCTTCGACATGGTCGGTGTTTGTCTGGATGGCTTACATTCTTGTCGAGAACTCTATGTGATCTTTCGTGGAAGCACGTTCGAACCGGTTCGGATAACCAAGCATGGCTAGCCGGCGAAGTTGAGACACTTGGTTCTTCGCAAGAGTGAATTCACCACAAGGGGATGCGACGATCATAGTTGTGAGTCTCCTACGGTTGCTGATGATAGTATCGCTTGTTGCAGGTGCTCTGGCAATTTCAGGATGATGAGTTGCGGTGTTTGGCGCAGAATCCTCTAGCTTCTAGCCCGGTGTTTGGTGGTTGTTTTCGGGTGAGGACATGGTCTCGCCGAGAGCTTCGAGGCGGAAGTTTAGTTCGTCCAGGGACGAGTTGAGTTCGCCGGCCATCGCGCGGGCTGTCGGACCGCTGTCCAGGGAGATGCGGACGACGCGGGCGCGCAGGGCGAGGAAATTGTCTATGACGCCGGAGATCTCGGCGTCCGCCGCACGTATTTTGCCGTCCAGATCCCGGTGGCCTTCTTCGGCTTCGGCGGGGTTCTCTGGAAGGTTTAGGAGAGCTTCGGCGGCGGTTTCGCGGTCTCCCGCGAGGTCTACCAGGCGGTTTGCGGCGGCGTGGAGCTTGGATGGGGCGTCCTCCAGGACGGACCTCGTGACGTCGTCGGATTCTTCGATGGCCCGGAGAACCTTGCGATAGACATCCAGCGCGGCCTCGACCTTGCTCCGGGTCTCGCCACGGGGCAGCCAGCGGGCGCGGCGCTCGGGCGAGAGGTCTTGGGCAGGAGAGATCGGACGCGGCGGCGGGCGGCCTTCGAGGACGCGGTGTTCGAAGATGGGGTTTCGGACCGCGAGGGCGACGAGGGCGCCGTAGGTGAAGATAGTCATGGGGGCGATCCACCACAGTCCGCTGGCTACGAAGAAGACGCCGCCGATGAGGAGCATGAGCAGGTGAATGGGGCGCAGGGCGGCGGCGCGGATTACTTTTTGCCGGTCTTCGGGGGAGAGGGCCCTGCGCTCCGGCGGGGAAGGACGGTCGCGGGGGTCAGTCACCGGCGTTTGGGGTGTTGTTGGGGATCAAACGCAAGCGGCCACCGACCTTGAGCGCCAGGGCTTGGGCGGCGTTGCCTTTGTTGACACAGACGCTCAGTCGCCAGTGGGAATCGGGGACCAGGATCAACTCTCCCGCCTGCGCCGCGCCGAAGGTCTCGACGTACCGCACGCTCATCGTTCCATCCCCGGCGTCCAACCGCAGGGTGTCTCCGTACTGAAGCCCGGATCCGTCCTGCCGGATGGAGAGCCGGGCGTTGCCGAATCGGTCGATGGAGATGATGTGAGCGCCCATTTCGCCAGTCGGAGGATGCTCCACGTCCTGTACCGGGAGGGTGGCGAGGGAGTCGAGGGACACGCTCTCGCCGAGCTTGGAGATGTCGGTTCCGGCGGCGAGGTGCGCGGCGGCGGGGGCGAACACGTCGCGCCCGTGGAAGGTGCTGGAGACCGGGTGGACGCGGTAGTCCGGGTTCGTCAAGTGTATGGCCTGCGCGACGCCACCCAAAGATTCGGCGGCTGGCGCGAGGAGGCCGTTGTCCGGGCCTACGAGGAACGCGCCGGTCGCGGTTTGGAGTGCGATCTCGCGGCGTGCGGTGCCGACGCCGGGGTCGACGACGGCCAGGAAGACGGTGTCGGGTGGCATATAGCGGGTGGCGTGGTCCAGGATCTCCGCTCCGGCCTCGATCCCGAAACCGGGGACCGAGTGCGTCAGGTCGATCACGGTAGCGCCGGGCGCGATAGTCGAGATCACCCCCTTACAAGTTCCAACGAAATCATCCACGAGCCCGAAGTCCGAGAGAAAACATATAGTCCTCATGCCCACAGTATAGAACCACACCCCGAACACATGCCATGCTCTACCCAAACCTCGCCAAAACACGAGGATACAAGCGGAGCCGTGGAGAAGCGGCGGCCAGCCAAAAAGCTGTGAAGGCCGATCGCTGAAAGCTAGGAGCTTTTTCTCATGCTGGGCTCGAGAACTTTCTTGCGGAGTCGGATGGAGGCCGGCGTTACTTCCACCAGCTCGTCGTCGCCGATGTATTCGAGGGCGTCTTCGAGGGTGAGTTTGCGTATGGGTGTGAGGTTCAGGGCGTCGTCGGCGCCGGACGAGCGGACGTTGGTGAGCTTCTTGTTCTTGCACACGTTGATGTTCAGGTCGTTCTCGCGGCTGTTCTCGCCCACGACCATCCCGATGTACACGTCCGTGGCCGGCGTTATGAAGAAGCCGCCGCGTTCCTGCAACTTCCAGATCGAGTACGCGAAGGCGCTACCGGCCTCCATCGCCACCAGGCTGCCGTTGCGGCGGGTCTTGAGGTCGCCCGCCCACGGCGCGTAGCCGTCGAAGACGTGGTTCATTATGCCCGTGCCTTGCGTCATGGATAGGAACTGCGTGCGGAAGCCGAACAGGGCGCGCGACGGTATGCGGAACTCTATGCGGGTGCGCGAGCCTTGCGGTTCCATGTCGGCGAGTTGGCCCTTGCGGCTGGAGAGGACCCCGATCACGGTCGAGACGAACTCCTCCGGGACGTCGATCACCAGATGCTCCACCGGCTCGTGGACTTTGCCGCTGATCTCCCGCGTAATCACCCTCGGCGATCCGACCTGCACCTCATACCCCTCACGCCGCATCGTCTCCAACAGGATCGAGAGGTGCAACTCTCCGCGCCCGGAGACCTCGAACTCGTCCGGGCGCAACTCCTCGACGCGCAGCGAAACGTTGGTTTGCACTTCCTTCAACAGGCGGTCGCGCAGGTGACGCGAGGTGACGTACTTGCCCTCCAGGCCCGCAAACGGACTGGTGTTCGGTTGCAGCACGATGCTCACCGTCGGTTCGTCCACCGTGATGATGGGCAGCGCCTCCGGATCGGCTAGATCCGCGATCGTCTCCCCGATCTGGGCGTCCTCGATACCTGCCAGAGCCACGATGTCGCCCGCGCTGACCTCCTCCGCCTCGATTCGCTCCAATCCGAGGTGGGTGAACGGACGGGCCACCCGCGTCTTGGTCATCGTGCCGTCCTTGTGCATCAGGTTGACGAACTCGCCGCGCCGCACCTTGCCGCGCCGCACCCGGCCCACCACGATGCGCCCGAGGTAGTCCGAGTAGTCGAGGTTGGTGACGAGCATCTGGAACGGATCCGCCAGAACCGCATCCGGCGGTGGGATCTGCTCCAGAATCGTCTCGAATAACTCTCGCATGTCCTCGCGCGGCTCGGCCAAGTCCGTAAAGACCCGCCCCTCACGCGCCACGGCGTACAGGATGGGGAAGTCGAGCTGCTCGTCCGTCGCGCCTAAATCGGCCATCAAGTCGAAAGTAAGGTCTACGACTTCCTCGGGGCGGGCGTCCTGGCGGTCGATCTTGTTTATGACCACGATGGGCTTGAGGCCCAACTCGATGGCCTTCCGCAGCACGAAGCGCGTTTGGGGCATTGGGCCTTCGGCGGCGTCCACCAGCAGCAGGCAGCCGTCGACCATGCCCAGGACACGCTCGACCTCGCCACCGAAGTCCGCGTGGCCAGGAGTGTCGACTATGTTTATCTTGACGCCCCCGTACTCCACGGCGGTGTTTTTGGCGAGGATGGTGATGCCGCGTTCCTTTTCGAGGTCGTTACTGTCCAGGGCGCGCTCGGCGATCTCCTGCCCGTGTCCCAGCACCAAAGTCTGTGTGAGCATCCCGTCCACCAGCGTGGTCTTGCCGTGGTCCACGTGCGCGATGATAGCGATATTTCGATATTCCATGCGTTCTCCCGACCTATTCTCGTCTTACCGCGACATCAGCACCTTGCGAGACTCGTTCGTAAGAGGTCCAGGCAAAGAAAAGGCCCCGCGGCGCGGGCGCTTAGAAGGAGATTGTACCGCATAAACTACCGGGTACCGCAGCGGTCCGCCGAAGCTTGGATCCCCCCGCAAGCCGGGCTCCAAGCGTCAGGATTTGCGTCGGAACTTCTCGCTCGCCGATGAAAGCTCTTCGACGCGAGGGCTTCGACGCGAGGGCTTCGACGCGAGGACTTCACTTTTACGAACACCGCCGGGAGCGCGTTCCCACAACTTCACGAGTGAAGATCCTGGCGTCGCACGCTCACGCCCCCTTTTTAGTCGGCGATGGGGCCGGAGCTTTTGCCGCGTAGCTTCTGGAGCGCGTAGTAGCCTTTTATGCCGGCTCGGGCCAGTTTTGCTTTGGCGGGATGCAGATCTTTCTCGTGGGCGCCGATGTAGCCCTCCTCGGTGCCGCCGAATTTCTTCTTGAATTGGTAGACGCCCCAGAGCGGGTCCCCTTCTTTGGGCTTGCACGGTCCCCACATGTCGTAGCGCCGCGCCCCGAACCTCCGGGCGACGTCTAGCACCTCGAACTGCACCACATACGAGGCGTACAGGTTGTCGCTCTCCGCAGCGGACGCACCATACAGGTAATAGGCTTCCTCGCCAAAGGTCAACACGACGGCTCCGGCCAGCAGACGCTCCTCGCCCTCCTTACGCGCCACGACTAGGTGAGCCGGGAGATCCCGCATAAAGTCCCGGTAATAATCCCGCGAACGTAACGCGAAGTTCTGCCGGGAAGAGGTCTCCTCGAGTAAGTCCAGGAAACTTTCGAGATCCTCTTCCACAGCATCCGATGGACCGGCCCGTACGCCCTCGCGCCCGGCCCGCCGAACGCCGTAGCGGGTGTCCTTCGGGAGCGCCTTTAGCTGCTCCTCGGGATCTTGGAGGACTTCGAGGATGCGCGTGCAACGCGGCTGCACGGAGCTCGTACTCTTCGTGAAACCTCCGACTTCGAGCCCTCGCTCTTCGCTCTGGCGGGGTTCGATCCTGATGAGCGAAGCGCCGTTTTCCCGCGCGCGCTCCGCGACCGCCTCGACGACACCCGCGAAATTATCCCCGTCCGAACAGACGGGACCGTGAGGAACGTAGGCCAGAGAACCCATACCGGGGAGTGGCAGGTCTCTAAGGAGCACCTGCGCGGCGGCGGTGCCTGCGGCGTCAACGAGGCGCAAGGGTCTCCAGCCGTGGTTAGCGCGGAACTCGCCCCACTCCCAGGATTGCAGGACACTTCCACCGAGGGACTTTACGCTCGCGTTCCACGATTCGCGGTCTTGAGCTTCCTCGAAGACGACTGTACCTCCCGGATAGTCTCGCTGGCGTCCGAAAACCAATTTGCCCGGCGGCGAGTGTTCCGCCACCGGGCAAGATTATCCTGGAAGGTCAGGCGGTTATCAACGGGGGGCGCCGAGGCCGAGCGACTGGACCATGAGGCGGAAGTCCTGTGGGCGGCTCGCCACGTGTAGGGCTTCCTCGTAGCCGATGCGGTCTTCTTCTATGAGTTTTAGCAGCGCCTGGTCGAAAGTCTGCATCCCGTAGTATTCGCCCTCGGCGATGGCCGTTTGGATCTGGCCGGTCTGCAACGGGTCCATTATGAAGTCCTGGATGCGCCCGGTGGTCACCATGATCTCGCACGCCGCCACCCGTCCCCCGCCGTCCTTGACCCGGATGAGCCGCTGCCCGATGATCCCCCGAAGCGTACCCGCGAGCATCGTCCTCACCTGCGCCCGCTCGTGCGGTGGAAACAGGTCGATCATGCGGTTGATGGTCTCGGTGGCGTCCAACGTGTGCAGCGTGCTCAACACGAGGTGTCCGGTCTCCGCCGCCGACAACGCGATCTGAGCACTCTCCGCGTCTCGGATCTCGCCGATCAGGATAACGTCCGGGTCCTGACGCAACACGCGCTTGAGCGCCCGCGCGAACGAGACCGTGTCCGTCCCGACCTCCCGCTGGTTGATGATGCTCTTGTCGTCGCGGTGCAGGAACTCTATCGGGTCCTCGATGGTGACGATGTGCTTCGGAACCGTGCGGTTGAGCACGTCTAGCATCGACGCTAGCGTCGTGGATTTACCGCTCCCCGTGGTACCCGTCACGAGTATGATGCCCCGCTCCTCGAACGCGAGCTTCTTGATCGTCTCGGGCAGCTTCAAATCCTCGAACTTAGGCACCCCGAACGGAATGAACCGCATCACGATGGACGTGGACCCCCGCTGCCGAAAAGCATTGACCCGGAACCGGCCCACACCCAAGACGGCATACGAGAAGTCGGCCTCGCCCTCCTCCCTAAAGTCCTCGGTCATCTTCTCGGGGATGATGTCCTGTAAAATGAGATCTGTATCCACCGGGGTCAGAACGTCGAGCCCCTCCAAACTTCTCAGCAAGCCGTTCACCCGCACCATCGGCGGCGCACCCGCCTTTAGATGCAGGTCGCTCCCACCCAACTCCACCAACTTGCTTACCAGCCCGTCGATCTTCTTGGTCTCTATCACCCGCCACCTCCACACGATCTAAACCAAATTCCACATCCGTCATCACCTGTTATCGACCCGTTTGGGTTTTCTCTTTAATGCCGCTAGAGAACGCCAATTCCACACGGGGACTGTATCTCAACCTTAAACTTACCTCACCCTCTACTAACAGTCCATATAGATTTCAGGACGTGGTAAGAGGCGGATCGAATATCAAGATGTGGTGGGCGTGCGCGTGGTGGGTGTCGCATATCGTGCGTGAAGGAGCGTGGATAATGAATGTGGCTTAGGTATAGGGATTGTGAGAAGGGTTGTGCGGTGAAGCGGGGGGTGTTAGATATGTAGTTCAGCAGGTTCCGGCTACCTGGGGCTCGGTTAAACTCTAGGTCAACGGACGGGACTTGCGGTGGGCCTCACCGGCGGGGAGGGGTGGTGAGGTCCGATTGTAAGGTCCCTGGATGGGAGGGACTTGGCGCTCGGGCGAGTCGTCCGGGCGTCTTTTTTGAGCTTTCAGCCGGCAGCTTTTAGCAAGAGCGGCATCCTCAGAGGTCCTTGCTGAAAGCCGACCGCCCATAGCTGACCGCTACGGGAACATTGGACCGGCGGTGCTAGCGTAGGCTGTCAGCCAGTGAAGGTCCTCTTCGGTGAATGGCTCGGAGGAGTTGCGGGAGGCGTAGACGACGCCCACGGTGTGCCCGTTCCGCGTTATGGGAACGGCCAGGGAGTTGGCCCAGCGCGTGTTGGTGCGGGCCTGGGGGAGGCGGCGGGGTCCGGTGACGGTGAGGGTCGGATGGGTGGTCTTTGCGACCAGCTCGACTACGCTCCGGTCGGCGGTGGAGAGGGTGCTGGTGGTCTCGGTGATGGAGTGCATCTCGGGGAGTTGGACGAGGTCCACCCGGTCGGCTTTCAGTTCGCGGCGGATACCCGAGGAGATCTCCTCGGGCGAGACGTTTGGGTCGAGGTTGCGTGGCAGGGACGGGCGAAACACGAGTTTCGAGGAGAGGAAGAAGTTCACGCCCGTGGCGGCGACGATGCCGAGGAAGTTGAACGCCACATAGTACGGGAAATCGTCGGAGACGTACTTTATCAGCGGGTAGAACACGGCGAAGTTCGCACCGATGCCCATGATCGCCACGGGGTAGGCGAGCGCCCCGCGCAGCAGGAAGTGGATACGGCTGGAGTGGCGAATGTCGCGCCAGGTGAAGGCGTTGTTCAGGAGGAAGTTGCTCATGATGGAGAGTCCCACGGCGAACATCCAGGCGATCACCTTATGGGCGTCGAAGTACTCGGCCAGCGTGATCAGGACCGCGCTGTTGACCAACACCCCGGAGGCCCCCACGAGCGCGAACTTCCAGAACCGCCCCGCTGACGGCACGTACAGAAACAGGCTCAGTATGTGCGCGAGATACTCGAAGCCCTGCTTCATGCTCGCCTTCGAGACCCCGGCGTTGCGGGCCTGGAACTCGAACGGCACCTCGACCACCTTCATCTCCGGGGCGCAGACGAGTATCTCCAAGAGGATCTTGAACCCCGTGGGACGAAACTGGATGCCGCTTATGGACTCGTTACGCACTAGAAAGAAACCCGTCATCGGGTCGCTGGTCTTCCGCGCCTCCTTGAACACGACCTGCGCCAAATACTTGCTCCCCACCGAGACCGCCCGCCGCACCGGCCCCGATAGTCCCTCATAGCCGCCGCCGGGCGCGTAGCGGCTCGCTACCACCACGTCCGCCTCCGATTCCTCGGCAACCCCCAGCATCTCGCGTAGCTTCTCCGGTGGGTGTTGCAGGTCCGCGTCCATCACGCAGGTGTAGGCGCTGCCGCTCGCGGCGGCCTCCATACCGGCGGTGACGGCGGTGGAGAGGCCGCCCTCACGCTCGGCGTCCTCGCGGTGGATCAGGGCGATACGGCCATCATTCTCGGCGAGGTCCCGGATGACCTTCGGCGTCTCGTCCGTCGAATCGTCCACGAACAGGATGCGGTACTCGATCCCCGCCAGGCTCTCCCCGACCTCGCGCGTCAGGCGAGGTACATTCTCGGCCTCGTTGCGGGTCGGCACCACGATGGTCAGCACCGGCCCCGCCGAAACCGCCCTCCGCCCACGCTCTCCGTCTCCAGCGCCCAGAGTGTGTTTCTCCGCTCTCAAGATCGCACTAGGCTAACATACCCCGCAAAGACCCCGAAAGCCCTTGGAGGCGTCCCACCACAACCAACCGCAACGGAGGAACCTCGATGTCCGGCACTAACAGCGAACACCAGAGAGCCCACGTCCTGATCTCGGGCGATGTGCAAGGCGTTTTCTTCCGCGACTCCGCACGCCAGCAAGCAGCCCGCCTCGGCCTCGCCGGCTGGGCCAGAAACCTCCCCGACGGTCGCGTTGAAGCCGTCTTCGAAGGCCCCGCCGACTCTGTCCGCCAAGCCGTGGAGTGGTGCGGCACAGGTCCCAACAACGCCCGAGTAGAAGACGTCTCCAAGCAGGACGAAGACGCCGAAGGTCTCGCGGGATTCGAGGTCCGTTGAGCGCCGCGCCTAAACACCCCATACCATCCGGCCTGCAAAAACTGCTCCAGCGCGAAAGCGCGCGAGTAACCGGACACCGCGAGATCCCCAACGCCACCCAATACGACCTCGCCAGCGCCGGAGACGCCGCGAAACTGAACGTCTACCACACGGGAAAGGTATCTACCGGAGGTAAAGCTTCAAGGTTGCAGCAGTCCCTGGAGACCTGGCGAACCTCCGGCGGTGGTGGCGGACGAAGCCACTCGAAGGGTGGTTCTCCGCCCTCCCGTCCCATCCCCGACGGCACGCCTAGGATCGGAATCGATGAGGCCGGCAAGGGCGACTACTTCGGTCCTCTGGTCTCGGCGGGGGTGCGGGTTCTGGGCGAGGAAGCCGCTCGGAAGCTGCGGGAGATCGGGGTTCGGGACTCCAAAGACTTGATCCTCGCGCAGACGCGCCGAATGTCGCACCTCATTCACGAAGCCCTGGGGAAAGAGAACATCCACGTCGTCGTTCTCTCTCCAACAGAGTATGAAGAACGACGAACCGCGGCTGGCAACGTGAACAAGCTGCTGGGCGAGGTCGACGCCGGAATCATAGGTGAACTTAAGAATGAGGTAGAGGTTGTTGTCGTGGACGAGTTCGCGCGGGCGGCCCGGTCGTATCTGGTGTCGGCGGTGCCGAAGGGGGTGCGGTTGGAGGTGCGGCCTCGGGCGGAGGACGACGCGGCGGTGGCGGCGGCTTCCATCGTGGCGCGGGCGCGGCAGTTGGAGGAGATGGACCGGATCTCGGAGGCGGTCGGTTTCAAGTTGCCGCTCGGGGCGACGCATGTGATCGGTGCGGGGCGGCGGGTTTACACCGAGGGTGGGATGAAAGGTTTGCGGGACGTGGCTAAGGTAAGCTTTCGGACGACGGAGCGGATAGTAGGAGGGTAGTTCCTTGTGATTGATCTTCGCAGTGACACGGTGACTAGGCCGACGGAGCAGATGCGGCGCGCGATGGCCGAGGCGCCAGTCGGGGATGATGTCTTCGGGGAGGACCCGACGATAAATCGGCTGGAGGAGTACGTCGCGGCGCTGCTTGGCAAAGAGGCCGCCATGTACGCGCCGTCGGGGACGATGACCAACCAGATCGGGGTCCACGTCCACACCACCGGGCGGGGAGACGAGATCCTGCTGCACGAGGAGGCCCATATCTTCGTCTACGAGGGTGGCGCTCCCGCTCTGCTCTCGTCCGTACAAGTCCGCGCTCTTCCCGGCGAGAACGGCGTCCTCCGGCCAGAGAACATCCAGGCCGCCGTCCACGCCGAGAACATCCACCACCCGCGTCAAAAGCTACTGTGCCTGGAGAACACGCACAACCGCGCCGGCGGCAAGGTCTACCCGCTGAAGGACTTCGCCGCCGCCGCACAGGCGGGGCGCGAGTGCGGCCTCAAGATACACCTCGACGGCGCCCGGCTCTTCAACGCCGTGGTGGCGACCGGCGTATCGGCCCGCGAGTGGTGCGAGCACGTCGATACCGTCTCCGTCTGCTCCTCGAAGGGCCTCGGCGCTCCGGTGGGCTCCTTACTCGCCGGAGACGAGAAGACCATCCACGAGGCTCGCCGCGCCCGCAAGGCGTTCGGCGGGGGGATGCGGCAGGCCGGGATCATCGCCGCCGCGTCACTGCACGGCTTCGAGCATCACATAGACCGCCTAGCCGAAGACCACCACCGCGCCACACGTCTAGCCGCCGGTCTCCGAGAAACCGGTTTCACCGTCGAGCCGCCCGAGACCAACATCGTGCTGGTAGAGACCGACGACGCGGCCAAGCTCTTCGAAGCCCTAAAAAGCGCGGGCGTCCTCGTCACGATGGGCCGTCCCGGAACCGTGCGCCTCTGCACCCACCTCGACATAACCGACGAGGACGTGGAGGCCGCTATCACAGCCGCCGGCAGCGTAAACGCCGCCGTCCATTAGCGTTGAGCGCCATCGAGGTCGAGAATGTCCCGGCACCAGCCCTCGTCGAGGCCCTGAAGCTCCTCGAAACCGCCCTGAGAGCCAGCGAGCCCGTCCCGGTAGCCTTCGCCGCCGAGCTTCGCGCGTCGGTGGAGCGAGGCGAGACCGAGGTCCTTCTCGCGCGGCTAAACGGCCACCCGGCGGGCGTCGTCCTCGTCGTCTACCGCCTCAACATCTCCGCCGGTGGGCGATTCGCCAGTATCGAAGAACTGCAAGTGATCCCGCAAGCCCGTGCAACAGGCATAGGCCGCGTCCTGCTCGAAGCCGCCGTGAAGAGGTGCGCGGTGCGCGGCATCTCTTACCTCGAAGTCCAGACCGACGACGAGGCGGTGGCGTTCTACAAGGCGTGCGGTTTTGAGGCGGAGCCAGAAGTGAGAGTCCTATCGCGTTCCGGGACGATAAGTCCAAAACCTGAAGCCTGAAACCTCTTCAAAACTCCAGGATCTTGTAAACGGAGATCTCCCGAAAGCCCAGTTCGTCATAGAATTTACGGGCTCGTTCGTTCTTGGCGGCGACCTGAAGCGTGATGCCGTTGGCGCCCTTTTCTTGCGCCCAATTCCGGCAGGCCGCAAGCAACGCCCGGCCTATGCCCCGGCTGCGAAGCTTGGGCAGCACGTACACGTCCTCGACGGCGGCCCACGTCCGGGCGTCGAAGGCGGACGAGCCCTCGCGTAGCTCCCCGGAGGCGAAACCGACGATGTCCCCCGCGACTTCGGCGACGAAGAGGCACGAGTAGCCGCTCGTCGAGAGGTCGTCCAAGAAGCGGCGCATGGTCTTCTCGGCGTTGGGGGCGGTAGTGTAGACGGTGTCGTAAGCGGTGTGCTCTTCGGCGCTCATCACCCACAAGCGGGCGGCGGCGGGCGCGTCGGCGCGCTTGCCGGTACGAACTACGAACTCATCAGCGCTCATGCGTAAACGCTCATACGGAAATCCTACCCGATTCGATGCGCCGTTGCGGCCAGCGGTTATCATCGGGGCGGGCGAGTCGAGGAGACCATTACGGAGCGCGAAGTATCGAAGGTGGATAGGTTCTGGGAGGTGGACGCGGCCCGAGGAGTGGCGATCCTGATGATGGTCCTCTACCACCTTACCTACGACCTCGATACCTTCGGTGGATACGCCATAGAGTCCACGTCCGGGCTCTGGGCGCTCTTCGCGGACGCCACGGCGACGCTGTTTTTGTTCCTCGTCGGGGTGTCGCTCATTGTAAGCTTTGCGAAGTCCGGCGGACGCGGGACTTTCGGGAAGTTTTTGACCCGCGGTCTGCGGGTCTTCGGGTATGGTTTGATCGTTACGGTGGTGACGTGGTTTTTGGGGATGGGGCTCATCGTGTTCGGGATACTGCACCTGATCGGGGCGTGCGTCATCCTCGCCTATCCGTTTCTAGGCCACCGCAACTTGAGCCTTGTGGTGGGCCTCGCGGTGATCGCGTTGGGAGCGTGGCTGATGTCTCAAAATATCGTGACGCAGAGCCCGTGGTTGTTGCCGTTCGGCGTGGTGCCGGAGGGGTTGTTCATGCCGGACTACCGGCCACTGTTGCCGTGGTTCGGGGTCGTCTTGCTCGGGGTCTTCGTGGGAAGTTTGATCTACGGCGGCGTTAGGCGTCCGGGGGGGCGAACGCCGCTTTGGGCACGGCCTGTTGGGTTTTTGGGGCGTTGGTCGTTGGGGATATATTTGGTGCATCAGCCGGTGCTCGTCGCGGTACTCGGGGCTCTGGGTGTGATCGAATTGAATTTCTAGGAGCTTTTGTTTTTGGCCGCGACGATGTACAGTTAGCGGGTCGTAGGCCCTGTTCGAGGAGGTTCGTTAAAAGAAAACATCGAACGGTCGATAATAGTCGAGTGAGTTCGACGGGATCGTCGTATTTGCGAGGCATAGAGAGAAGAATAAAGCGCCAGGACTCTTTTTGAGAGTTGACGAGGCAGACGTTCATCGAAGTATTCGGCGGGTGCGTCTCGGCTCTTGGGGCGGTCGTCAGGACGGCGACAAATCCCGGTGGCGACACCGGGGACAAAGCGGCGTCCTAGCTCTGTAGCAGCGAAGTCTCTCTTTTACCTCCTCCGATCCCGCTCGTGGACGATTGCGTGAGGAGGCAAAACTATGTGTGGAATCGTTGGGTACGTCGGTAGGGAGCGGTGCGTCGAGGTCCTGATGGAAGGCTTGCGCCACCTCGAATACCGAGGCTACGACTCGGCTGGGCTGGCTCTGGCGATGCCGGGCGCCGAGGGGATCGAACGGGTGAAAGGCGTCGGTCCGCTGGACAACCTCGCCGGTATCGTCGATCAACGCAACGAAGACTTTTTCCGGGTGCGGGCCGGTGTGGGCCACACACGCTGGGCGACGCACGGGCGTCCGACGCAGGCCAACGCCCACCCGCACGTCGGCGGCGGCGGGATGGTCGCGGTGGTCCACAACGGCATCGTCGAGAACCACGTGGAGCTGCGGGACGAGCTGCGGGCGCGGGGCCGGGAGTTCAGCTCCGAGACCGACACCGAGGTCATAGCGCACCTCCTCGCCGAGAAGGTAGAGGCGGGCGAGCCGCTGCGAGAGGCGCTCGCGGCGGCGCTGATGCGCCTTGAGGGCTCTTTCGCGGTGGCGGCGGTTAGCGTCAAGGAACCGGAGGCGATTGTGGCCGCCAGACATCAAAGCCCGTTGGTGGTGGGGCTCGGCGACGGGGAAAACTTCCTGGCGAGCGCGGTGCAGGCGTTGCTCGGGCAGACGCGGGAGTTTCTGGTTATCGAGAACGATGAGATCGTGGAGATCACCGCGTCCTCCGTCGAGTTGTTCACGCTCTCGGGCGAGAAGGTCGAGCGCGAACCGTTCGAGGTGGATTGGGACCCGGAGGCCGTGGAGCTTGGCGGATACGAGGACTTCATGCTCAAGGAGATCCACGAGCAGCCCGCCACCCTCGGGGCCACGCTCCTCGGGCGCATCGACGCCGACGGAGCGGTGGACCTCTCTGAGCTGGATCTCGACCTCTCGGACGTAGACCGCATCGTGGTCGTTGCCTGTGGCACGGCTTTGAACGCGGGCCTTCTC
>JACDDK010000067.1 GCA_013817025.1 Rubrobacter sp. | reverse complement strand
GATAGGGAGCGTTGAGTATGGCTAAGGGAACGTCGGCGGTCAAGAGAAAGAGCAAGGTAATGCTGTACATGATGGCCGCCCTGCTGCTGGTGGCCGGTGGTCTGCTCGTAGCCGGGCGAATGCTAGGGTCCGAGGAAGAGGCCCTGCGCGTAAAAGGCGTGGTAGCCCCCGAGATAGCGCAAGCTCCCGACCCGGTAAAAGAGCCCGTGGCCAGCAAGCCGGACGCGAAGGACGACGAGAAGTCGGAGCCTAAGGACGAGGCTCCCGTCGCCGAAGCACCCGTTGTGGAAGCACCCGTTGTGGAAGCACCCGTTGTGGAAGCACCCGTAGTGGAAGAGCCCGCTGTCGAGGAGGGTTCCGTGAGCGACGCTCCGGATCCGGGCAGCACGGCAATGACCCTCTCGGTCCCCAAGATGGGTATTGCCGGGGATCCCATCTACGAAGGCGTGGACGATGCGACCCTGATGAACGGTGCGGGCCACGCGCCCACTACGGGTTATCCGTGGGTGCCGGGATCCAACACCTACGTCGCCTCGCACGTCCTGGGTTACGAGGGTACCGGCTCCTACATGGACTTCGCCGCCCTGCCGACCATGACCTACGGAGATGAAATCTCCGTGAGCGATGCCAACGGCACGACCTACACCTACATCGTCTCGGAGATACTCGAAGTCGATATCACCGAGGTCTGGGTGATGGATCCAACGGGCTCCGACCAGATCTCCCTGCAAACCTGCATCAACCCGCCGAACTACGACGTGCGACTCGTAGTGCGCGGCGACCTCACGAACGTACAGCCCGCTTAAACACCGGCACAACGCAACACTCCCAGAGCGCCCCACTGCGGGCGCTTTTCTTTGCCCAAAAGCCTGTCAGCGGCGGGGTACTCCGACCTGCTAAAGTTCCCGAATGAACGAGTACGAGCGGGTATGGGAGCAATTCGTCTCCGGGGAGAAGCTGGAGCACGGCGGCCACACCGACCCGGAATGGCGTCATGGACACGAGGTCTCGGTCGCTATGCTCATTCCCGTCGAAGCCGCACCTCTTCTCGAACGGCTCGCGCCTTTGAGGGATGAGCTGGATGCTATCCCGTTCGTCTCGGTACATCCCGACCACTTCCTGCACATCACGGTCCTGATCCTGGGTTTTCTGTCCGAAACTCCTAGAGACGACAAAGAAATATCACCCCGAAAACTCACCGGGATAGAACACGACGCACGCCAAGCACTAGCAGACTTCCCACCCTTCACCGTGAAGCTCGAAAACCTCAACGCATTCCCAGCCGCGGCTATTGTAGAGGTCCACGATGGCGGGATGCTCGAAGAGCTGCGAGAAGCACTGCGGAGCGGTTGCGACCTCAAGATGCCACAGGGGCCACCGCATCTGACCATAGCCTACTTCGAGGCTCCGGACGGTTCCTCCCTACCGCAGGCGCTCGTGCGCCGTATCGAGCGTTACCGGAACTGGTACATCGGAGAAGTAACGGTGAGGAATATCCACATAGCTTCGCTGAACCTCACCTCAAGATACCCGCGGCTAGAGACACTGGCGGAGATACCGCTGAACGGTCGTACCGACGGTTGACGCGGGTTACTGCGATCCATCAAGCAAAAAGCCGATAGTCGCGGGTGACGGCTTGTTTTAGTGTTTTGGACCTCCGGTTTTGTCCGGGATCAGGGTTTTCGGGGTCAGGAGCCAGCGTAGAGAGCCTTTGCCCGCTCGGGGCGCGCCGTCGAAGGTGATGCGGAGCGCGCCGCCTTTTTTTATCCGGATCTCCATTCCCTCGGCCTCGCCGGTGAGCAGGTACGACGCCAACTCGTGCAGCCCCGGCCGATGCCCGACGATAGCGATGGCTTCCGCCGCCGCGTAGACTTCCAATGCGCGCGCGAGGTCCGGCGGTGGCACCTCCGGGCCGAGCTCTGGAAACGCTTTCGGCTCCGGCCACCCCGCCAACTCGGCCAGTATCTCCGCCGTCCGCCACGCCCGCGTGAGCGGGCTGACGAGCAGCGCGTCCACTCGCGGCACGACACGCTCCAGGCCCCGCGCCACCTCTCGAAACTCCGCTTCGCCCTGCGGCGTGAGTGGACGGTCGTCGTCGTTGGGCCAGCGGTCGTCGTCGCGGGAGTGGGCTACGGCGTGACGCACGAGGTAGAACTCCACGCGGACTACTTCCGCGCTTTTTTTACCGTGCCACGCATTTCTTTGGCGAAATCCTTCCACGCCTTGCCCTTCATCAGGGTCTTGAAGACGTTGGACTTCGTGAAGCCGGAACGCGCTGCATCCGCCTCTCTCAACCGGCGTTCCGCGTGGACGCCCATCTCAAAGACGGTGGCGCGCGTGAGACGCCGCCGACTCACCGCGAGCGAGCGCAGACGCTCCGCCGCGACGATGGCGTCCTGCTGAACTCCGAGCACATCCTGGACTTCCTTGAGCGACGCGATGACCTTCGCGGTCCGCTTCTTTCCGTAGACACCGGATAGGAACTCCAGGGCGTAACGCAGACGTTTGCCTTTTTTGCGGAGATCGTGGTAGGCCTCAGGCGGGGAGTCTTCCTTCAAACGTTTGGCGGCTTTGAGCCATTTGCCGTGAGCGCTTGAGATCAGACCCAAGCCCGCGACGGCGATGGGTTCCGCAGCGCTTTCATCCTTTGGTTCCTCGCGCAGCATGGCGGCGAGATAGGTCCCGAAACGCTCGTATCGCTCGGAGTCGAGCGTCTCTAGCAGGGCCTTACGGGCCTCCGTTCGCTCCTTCTCTAGCGCATCGACTATTTGCTCCACAGGCTCCTGGTCGTTTTCGGCGGTCCGCTCCGCCCGGTCTCTCTCGTCCGCTATTTGCACGTCGAGGTCCCGCACTTCGCCGAGAACACCCGCGAAGAATTTCAACTCCTCCCGGAACCGCCGGCACTTCTCCGGCAGCGCCTCCTCGAAGAGCTTCATGGCGGCGCGCATCCTCCGCGTCGCCACGCGCATGTCGTGCAACTCTTCGGGGTCCTCTCCGAGACGAGCGCCCGGTTCGTGGGCCTGCATCTCGGCGAGCTGTCCCCGCAACACCGCGAACGCCACCGCTCCAGTCGGCATCGAGCGCTTTACAGTCGTGGGTCCAAAGTCCGGCGCGGGATCGGAGGTCAGGCCCGAGAAGGCCAGCCCCGCCTCGTACTTGGACTCCAAGACCGCTTCGAGCTTCAGAGCATCGCGCAACGCTTCGACGAACTGTTTTAGTAGAGGAGAAGGGTCCCCTTCGGTCTCGACTTCGACGCGCCGCAGGAGCAGCGCGGGCTCCCGGTTGTCCCCGACGGTGATCTCGGTGGCGTCCAGCGCGACCTCCCCGACGCCAACGGCTCGTTCTTCGGGCGTGAGCGGTCGGACATTCCCCGAGGCGTCCATAACGCTGTCGCCGTTTGCGTCTTGCGGGGCGTTCCGTAACTCGAACACGCTCCTCTGAGTGCGGACCTCGAAGAGCGGGCGCGGCGCGTGATCTTTGTGCGAGGGACCGCCGGTCAGGGCGCGGAGCCGCTCGCTGACGGGGCCGGTGGTCTTTCGGAGCAGGGCCGCAGCGTCTTTTAAAGGCTCGGAGATCTCGCGCCGCCGCCGGGTGCCATCTTTATTGCCACTCGTCAGGGACTTCATGGTGGCCTCGAAAGCCCCATCCGTCTCCCGGACGCGCAGCGCGTATCCGGCCCGGTGGACGCGCCGGTCTTCGGTATCCAGGTATGTGTCGCGCACGTCTCTTGAGGCTTTGGGTTCGATGAAGAGGTCTTTTCCGGGCGGGCGGTGCTTCAGCCATTCTTCGACGGCGGCCAGATCGTCGGCCTCGAACTGCCACTCGGTCTCGATGTGATCCGTGCTGGTACGCCGGGTGGATCGTTTTTCGGTAGCCGGGGCGCTCTTGCGCCGGGCGTCTGTCGCTGCCATCTTCGCCTCGTCAATCGTGTTCGCGAAACCAGAAAGATTTCTAACCTAACAGAAGAATATCCCCGGCACAATGGGATCCAGGCTAGAACGGATCTTCCAGCAGGATGGCCTGACTGTCCACAAGGTCCTCGCCGCTCTTCGGTTGGAGTTGCTCGAAGGAGCCGTCGGGTTTGAGTTCCCAGCCGTTGGCGTTGTCGGAGAGTTGCAGGTCGAGTAGGCGGCGTACTTTCCGGCGGTGGTGCTCCTCGCGCAGGGGAAAGGTAGTCTCCACACGACGGTCGAGGTTGCGCTGCATAAGGTCGGCGCTGCTGAGGTAGATCTTCTCGTCCTCCCCCTCTCCAAAGGCGAAGATGCGGGCGTGTTCGAGGAAGCGTCCGACCACAGAGACGACCCGGATGTTCTCGCTGATGTCCTTGAGGCCCGGCCGCAAACAGCAGATGCCGCGGATAATAAGGTCGATCTTCACCCCGGCCTGCGAAGCCTCGTAGAGTAGAGTCATGATCCTCGGGTCCGTCAACGAATTGGACTTGCACGTTATGCGCGCAGGCTTGCCCTCCCGCGCCAACGCGGTCTGCTCCTCGATCAGGCGAGCTATCCCCTCGCGCAGCGTGTGCGGTGCGACGAGCAACTCCTGGTACTCCTCCTGCTCGGAGTATCCCGTCAGGTAGTTAAAGAGGTCGGAGCCGTCCTCGGCCAGCCGCTGGTCGTCGGTGAAATAGGAGAAATCCGTGTAGATACGCGCCGTGCCGGGGTTGTAGTTGCCGGTGCCGAGGTGGATGTAGCGGCGGAGCCCCGCGCCCTCGCGGCGCACGACCAGGCAGATCTTGGCGTGCGTCTTGAGTCCTACTATGCCGTAGGCGACGTGGACACCCCGCGCCTCCAACTGCCGCGCCCAAGTGATGTTCGGCTCCTCGTCGAAACGGGCCTTCAACTCCACCAGGGCGGCGACCTGGGTCTGTTCGTCGCGGGCCTCGGAGAGCGCCTCGACTATCGGGGAGTTCGAGCCCACGCGGTAGAGAGTTTGTTTTATGGCGAGGACCGCCGGGTCGTTGGCGGCGGCCCGGACGAAGTCTATGACCGGGGCGAACGAGTCGTAGGGGTGATAGAGCAAGATATCGCCCTGGCGCACCGCCTGGGTAATGGACCGGGCGTTCCGGATCTCCTGCGGTACCCGAGGCGTAACCGGCGGATACAAGAGGTCTGAACGATCCAAGTGCGTCAACTCTTCAAAGTCCGCCAGACCCAAAGGCTCCGGCACGGCGTAGACGGCCTTCTCGGTCAGCTTCAGCTTACGGGCCAGCCAGTTGCGTAGGTCTTCGGGCATCGCGTCCGTTGCGACCAGGCGCACGCTCTGTCCGAACCAGCGGCCTTCGATCTCGTCCTCTATCGCCTGCAAAAGGTCCGACGCCTCGTCCTCCTCGATCACGAAGTCCGCGTTGCGCGTCACCTGAAAGACGTAGCTGGCCGAGATCTCCTTTCCCGGAAACAACTCGTCCAAGTTGGCCGCGATGACCTCCTCGACCCGCACGAGCTTTATCTCCTCGTGCCGGCCCGGCTGCGGCGTCTCCTGAGGCTTTTCCGTCGGCGGTACCCGCATGAAGCGCGGGATGGTATTCGGCACCTTTATACGCGCCATCACCTTGCGCCCGTTGTCCTCTATGACAACCAGCAAGTTCAACGAGAGGTTGGAGATGTGCGGAAACGGGTGCGCCGGGTCTATGGCGAGCGGCGTGAGGATCGGCAATATGTCCCGCCCGAACGTCTCGCGCAGCGCCCGACGCCCCGCCGCCCGGATCTTGCCGTGCGGAACGACGCTTATGCCTTCGCTTCGCAGCGCGGGCATCAGGTCCTCGTCGATGATGCGGCGCCGCTCGGTGAAGAAGTCTTCGGCGATCTTCTTGATCCGGGATAGCTGCTCCTCGGGCGTCATACCGTCCGGGATGGGGTTCGGAAGCTCAGACGCAACCTGCTGCTGCAACCCCGCGACCCGGATCATGAAGAACTCGTCCAGGTTGGTCTCGGTGATGGAGATGAACCGCACCCTTTCGAGGAGCGGATGCCGCTCGGATCGGGCCTGCGCGAGTACCCGGTCGTTGAACCCGAGCCACGACAACTCCCGGTTGATGTACAGCGACGGGTCCAACAGATTGGGCTTCTTCGTGTCTGCCACGTTCTTATCCGCCACAT
>JACDDK010000066.1 GCA_013817025.1 Rubrobacter sp. | reverse complement strand
CGGTTGGAAACGGTGTCGTAGTCAACCCGGAAGTCCTCGCCGAAGAGGTAGTGGAACTCGAAGCCCGCGGCCTCTCGGTGCGCGACCGGCTGAAGATAGACGGTCGGGCGCACCTCATAATGCCCTACCACATCCACCTCGACTCCCACCGCGAGAAGGCGCTCGGCAAGGCCAAAATCGGCACCACCAACCGCGGTATCGGCCCGACCTACGAAGACAAGGTCGCCCGCGTCGGCATCCGGGTTCAGGACGTCTTCGACGAGGGCATCCTGCGCGCCAAGCTCACGGCGGTGCTGCGCGAAAAGAACGCCATCTTCGAGGGCATCTACGGCGAGGAACCCTACGGGGTGGACGCGATGACCGACTGGCTCCTCTCTTTCCGGGACCTTCTGGAACCGATGGTCGCCGACACCGGCGTCATGCTGCGCGACGCGATGGCCGCCGGGGAGTCTGTCCTCGTTGAGGGAGCACAAGCCACGCTTCTGGATAACGACCACGGCACGTATCCGTTCGTCACGTCGTCCAACCCGTCCATCGGCGGGGCGTGCGTGGGGGCGGGGATACCGCCTCGGGAACTCGAAAACATCATCGGGGTGACGAAGGCTTACACTACGCGGGTCGGGGACGGGCCGTTTCCGACGGAGTTGTTCGACGAGGTTGGGGACACCATCCGCGAGGCCGGTCACGAGTACGGGCGGACGACGGGGCGGGCGCGCAGGATCGGGTGGTTGGACCTTCCGGCGGTAAAATACTCCGCGTCGCTGAACGGCATCACGCATCTGGCGCTCACGCTGCTCGACGTGCTCTCGGCGGTCGAGGAGATCAACGTCTGCACCGGATACGAGATCGACGGCAAGCACTTCGACGGCTATCCGATGAGCCAGACCGACCTGCACCACGCCAAACCCGTCTACAAGACGCTGCCCGGCTGGGGCGTGGACATCACCGGCTGCCGGATGCGCGGCGATCTGCCGAAGGAAGCGCGGGATTACGTGGATTACGTCGAGGCCGAGTTGGGTGCGCCGCTGTGCATGATAAGCGTGGGACCTGAGCGGGATCAGGCGATAGTAGAGAGGATCGGGGTCTAGGACCGTGAAGGTCCTGGTTGTCGGTGGCGGTGGGCGCGAGCACGCGCTGGTCGAAGCCCTCGCTACGAGCCCGCTCCAACCCGAAATGCACGCCGCTCCCGGCAACCCCGGCATCGCCCGCATAGCCCAAACCGTAGACATCCCAACCGACGACCTCGTGGCCCTACGCAACTACGCCAAAGACAACGAGATAGACCTCACCGTCGTCGGCCCGGAAGCGCCCCTAATAGGTGGCATCGCCGAGTGTTTCTGGGAGGAGGGACTGAAAATATTCGGCCCGTCCCGCGCCGCCGCCCGTATCGAGGGTTCGAAGGTCTTCTCGAAAGAGTTGATGCGCCACGCCGGCGTGCCGAGCGCGGACTTCGAGGCTTTCGACCGCGAGGAGGCCGCTATGGCCTACCTGCGCACGCGCACGCGATACCCGGTCGTGGTGAAAGCTGATGGTATCGCCGCCGGGAAGGGCGTTACGGTGGCCCGGACACGCGAGGAGGCCGAGGGTGCGGTGCGCGAGGTCTTCTCGGGGCGCTTCGGGGCGGCTGGGGAGCGGATCGTGATCGAGGAGGCCCTCGAAGGGCGCGAGGCTTCCATCTTCGTGATGACGGATGGGGTGAACATCCTGCCGTTTCTGCCGGCTCAGGACTACAAGCGCATCTACGACGGCGACGAGGGGCCGAACACCGGGGGGATGGGCGCGTATTCGCCGCTGATGTGGATGGAACCCGCGACTTACGCGGCGACATTGGAGCAGATCATCCGCCCGACCCTGCGCCAACTCGCTCTGATAGGCGCGTCCTACACGGGCCTGCTATACGCCGGGGTGATGGTGACCGCGGATGGTCCTAAAGCCCTCGAATTCAACTGCCGCTTTGGCGACCCGGAGACGCAAGTCGTGCTGCCGAGACTCGAATCCGACCTTCTGGAGTTGATGCTCGCCACCAACGAAGAGGACTTGGCCGGACGCGAGGTCACGTGGTCCGCCGATAAAGCCGTGTGCGTGGTGTTGGCGTCCGAGGGATACCCGGAGACGTCGTCTCTTGGGGATGAGATCACGGGTCTGGCCGATGTTCCGTCGGGCGTCTACATCTACCACGCCGCGACCGAGGAGAAGGACGGCGCCTTCCACACCGCCGGAGGCCGAGTCCTCAACGTCGTCGGTACCGGATCCACGGTCATGGAAGCCCGCGCCCGCGCCTACGCCGCCGTCGAGGGGATACACTTTCCGGGTATGCAGTACCGCACCGACATAGCCCTGGAGGCGATGGAGTTGGAGGAGCTTTGAGCCCGATAGTGGGAATCCTGGTCGCCAGCGAGACCGACCTGCCAGCCGTCGAGGAATGCACGGCCTATCTCGAAGAGACCAGCATAGACTACGAACTGGAAGTTCGCTCCCCGCACCGCGATCCCGAGGGCGTCTCCGAGTACGCCGGAACCGCCAGGGAGCGCGGCCTAAAAGTTATCATCTGCGCCTGCGGGCTCGCCGCGCACCTGGCCGCGTCCGTCGCCGCGAGGACGAACCTGCCCGTAATAGGGCTACCCATATCGTCCGGCACGATGGGCGGCCTCGAAGCCCTGCTCTCTACCGTCCAGATGCCGACCGGAGCACCCGTGGCTACGGTCGCCGTAAACGGCGCGGCCAACGCCGCGATACTCGCCGTCCAGATCCTCGCGCTCTCCGACACGGAGCTTGCGGATAGGTTGGAAGGCAGCCAGGCGTGATCGAACGCTACACACTCCCCGAGATCGGGGCCGTCTGGACCGAAGAATCCAAATATCGCGCCTGGCTGAAGGTGGAGCTTGCGGTGTGCCGGGCGAGGGCGAAGCTCGGGGAGATCCCCCCGGACGAAGTCGAGGAGCTTGCTGATAAGGCTGACTTTACCGTCGAGCGCATCCACGAGATAGAGGCCGAGACCAACCACGACGTCATCGCCTTTGTCTCTACCGTCGCCGAGTACGCCGGGGACGCGTCGCGGCATTTCCACTTCGGGCTTACTTCATCGGACGTGTTGGATACGGCGGGGGCGCTGCAACTGCGGGACGCCCTGGATCTCATCCTCGACGAGGCGAAAGCTCTGACGCTGACGCTCGCGGAGATGTCCCTAGCCCACCGCGACACCGTGATGGTCGGACGGACGCACGGGGTCCACGCGGAGCCAACGACGTTCGGGCATAAAGTCTCGGTGTGGACATTCGAGATGGAGCGGAACCTGGAGCGGTTGACTCACGCGAAGGAGGTCGCGGCGGTTGGCAAGATCTCCGGTGCCGTCGGCACCTACGCGAACGTGGACCCGAAGGTCGAAACTTTGACGTGCGAGGAGCTTGGATTGTCCTCCGCGCCAGCCTCCACGCAGGTGGTGCAGCGGGATCGGCACGCCGAGGTGCTGGCGGCGCTCGCTATATTGGCCTCGACGATGGAGAAAATTGCTCTTGAGGTCCGGGGCGCGCAACGTACCGAGGTCCGGGAGCTTGCCGAACCGTTCGGACGGGGGCAGAAGGGCTCTTCGGCGATGCCCCACAAGAAGAACCCCATCCTGGCCGAACGCCTGTGCGGCATGGCCCGCATCCTGCGAGCCAACGCGAGCGTCGGCTTCGAGAACAACGCCCTGTGGCAGGAGCGCGACATAAGCCACTCGTCCGCCGAGCGCGTCGTGCTGCCGGACTCCACGATCCTCGCCTTCTACATGCTCCACACCACCACCCGCCTCATGCGCGGTCTGCAAGTCCACGAGGACCGGATGCGCGAGAACCTCGACCTCGGCGGCGGCATCGTGTTCTCCGGGCGCGTTCTGCTCGCGCTGGTCGAGGCGGGGATGAGCCGCGATGACGCCTACAAAGTAGTTCAAGACGCCGCGATGCGCGCCTGGAACGGCGAGGGCGGTTTCCGGGAGCTACTGGAACAGAACGAAAAGGTTCCCGAGCGGCTGGGTGGCGACCTGGACGCGCTCTTCGATCCCATGTACGCACTGCGAAACTTATCCGTGGTGTTCGAGCGGGTGGAGGAACTGAAAGGAAGGCTCGCCGGTGTCTGAGACCCTGCTCTACGAGGGCAAGGCCAAGAAGATCTTCACGACTGACGAAGACGGCGTCGTCCTGCACCGCTTCAAGGACGACGCCACGGCCTTCAACGCCGAGAAACGCGGCTCCTGGGAGGACAAAGGCAAGACGAACGCCGCCATCACCACGGCGCTCTTCGGCTACCTCGAAGAACACGGCATCCCGTCGCACTTCATCGAGCAGGTGGACGAGAATACGATCAAGACCAAGAAACTCGACATGTTGCCGGTGGAAGTCGTAGTACGAAACGTCGCGGCGGGCTCCCTCGCAAAGCGCATCGGCTACGAGGAAGGCACGCCTTTACGCTCCCCGGTGGTCGAGCTGTACTACAAGAGCGATGCCCTCGGCGATCCGCTCCTAAACTGGCGGCATTTCCAGGAGCTAGGCGTCTCGGACGAGGACCTGGAGTTCTGCGAGGAACTTGGCCTCAGAGTGAACGAGGCGCTCTGGCCGTTCTTCGACGAGCGCGGCGTAACGCTCGTGGACTTCAAGATAGAGGTCGGAAAGGACGAGACCGGCACGCCGATGCTGGCCGACGAAATAAGCCCGGATACGTGCCGGTTCTGGGACAAAGAGACGGGAGAGCGCATGGACAAGGACCGTTTCCGCCGCGACCTGGGCGGCGTGGAGGACGCCTACGCCGAGATGCTGCGTCGGGTTACGGAGGCCAAAAGCTGATGGCGGATAGCTTGAAAATCCGCGTTCTGGTGCGGCCCAAAGAAGGCATTCTCGATCCGCAGGGCGAGGCGGTGCGGAGTGCGTTGCCGGCGCTGGGGTTTGGGGGCGTCAGGACGGTACATATCGGGCGGCTGATCGAGCTGGAGGTCGAAAGCGCGGACGAGGTGGACGCCATGTGCCGACGTTTGCTCTCCAACCCTACCATCGAGGAGTACGAGTGGGAGGTCGTCTCGTGAGGATCGGGGTGACCGTCTTTCCCGGCTCCAACTGCGACCGCGACGCTCTGCACGCCGTCGAGTTGATGGGTGCGGACGCGGTCGAGCTTTGGCACGGCGACGCGGACTTGAAGGATGTGGACGCCGTGATCGTACCGGGCGGCTTCTCCTACGGCGACTACCTGCGTCCCGGCGCCATAGCCCGCTTCGCCGAAGTCATGGCCCCGCTCGAAGACTTCGCCAGGAGCGGCGGCCCCGTCCTCGGTGTCTGCAACGGATTTCAAGTCCTCACGGAGGCGCATCTGTTGCCCGGCGCATTGTTGCGTAACATCAGTACAAAATTTATCTGCGACCGGGTGCGGGTGCGGGTGGAGAACGTCGAGACGCCGTGGACGGCGGGCTGCGAGGTGGGGGAGGAGCTGACGCTTCCGGTCGCGCACAACGAGGGTAACTACTTCGCCGACGCGGCCACGCTCGCACGGCTAGAGGACGAGGAGCGGGTCGTGCTGCGGTATTTGGAGAACCCGAACGGCTCCGTCAATGATATTGCGGGCGTGTGCGGCGAGGGGCGCAACGTCGTGGGCATTATGCCGCATCCCGAGCGAGTCTCGGACCCGGCGCTCGGTTCGGATGCGGGGTTGCGTATTCTGCGTTCGGTGCTGGTGGGGGCGGGCGTCTGAACATCCAGGAGACATACACGGCGCTCGGGTTATCGGACTTCGAGTACGACCGCATCCTGGAGTTGATGGGGCGACCACCGAACTATCTGGAGTTGTCGCTGTTCTCCGTGATGTGGAGCGAGCACTGCGGCTACAAGAACTCTCGGCCGCTCTTGAGGCGTTTTCCGAACGAGGGAGCGCGCGTCATGCAAGGGCCGGGGGAGAACGCGGGCGTGGTCGAGGTTGGGGATGGGTGGGCGCTCGCGTTCAAGATGGAGAGTCATAACCATCCTTCGGCGGTGGAGCCTTACGAGGGGGCGGCTACGGGTGTTGGTGGGATCATCCGGGACATCCTGGCGATGGGCGCGAGGCCCGTGGCGCTCTTGAACTCCCTGCGCTTCGGGCCGCTGGACGAGGAGCGCAACCGCTACCTGCTTCGGGAGGTCGTGCGCGGTATCGGCGGGTACGGAAACGCCGTTGGGGTGCCGACTGTCGGCGGGGAGGTGGAG
>JACDDK010000065.1 GCA_013817025.1 Rubrobacter sp. | reverse complement strand
TTCATCAAAACTTCTGAACCAGGAAGACGCCGACGACAACGAGGATCGCGCCGAGGATGCGCGGAAGGGTGGCTTCGTGGACGGGCAGGCGCAGCAGGCCGAAGTGGTCGATGACTATGGAACCTAAGATCTGTCCGGTCAGGAACAGGCCGACCGTGGTCGCCGCGCCGAGGCGCGGGGTCAGGATGATCGAAGTCAGAACGAAAGCCGCGCCGAGCAGACCGCCGATCCAAACCCACCACGGCGACGAGGTAATGGCGGAGACCTCCGGCACGTGCCGGTCCACCGCGAGAGCTACCACAACGAGCGCGACCGTGCCGACGAAGAACGAGACCGCGGCGGCCAGCACCGGCCCCCCGACGACCGTCCGCAACTGAGCGTTCACCGCGAACTGAGTCGTTAGGGCCGCACCGGCGGAGATGGGTATCGGCAACAGCAGCAACCAACTCATGCTCTTCAAAGCTCCTCGTTTTTCGTGTAAGTATCCGTGGTCAAGTCGGAGCCTTTAGGTTCCCTTGCAACAGATCGGCGGCGTAGTCCTCGATCCTCTCCCGCAACGCGAGCTTCTCGCGCCACCTCTCCGGGATGCCGGTCTCTCCGTAGTGAAGGCCGGCGAGTTGTCTGTAGACCGCGCCCTCCGGTAGGCCGCGTGCGTCGTCGGGGATGAAATCGACCCGGTCGGGAAGTCTTTCGAGGTGCAACCTTCGACGTCTCGTCTACCTCGGCTCGTAGACATCGTAGAGGATCGGCTCGATGCCATCTTCGCCGACGCCGGAGCGGTACTGGATGTAGCGGGCGCGTTGCAGGTACGCCAGAGCGGTCTTCACGCGGCCTTCGAGGCTTGGGATCTCGTCCTCGATCTCGTCCAAATGCGTCGCGTCGAGGACTACGTCGTCCTCGTCGTTGTTCTGCCAAAGCTCCCACAGAGCCCGCCACAGAGCCTCGGACTCGGGAGAGAGGGATTCGCGTTCCATGCTTCGACCTATCCTTTCTGGTGCTTACGAAGCTCGAATACTACGTGCGATATCTCGGGTATGAGCAATTTCTCCATCGCCAGCCGCACGGCGTTCTTGGACCCCGGTAGGCTGGCGACGAACTTCGTTCCGACCGACCCGGCCACCGCCCGGCTCAAGATGGCGGCGGCCCCGATCTCTTGGTAGGAGAGCATTCGGAAGATCTCGCCGAAACCATCCAGCTTTTTCTCGATCATGCGGTCCACGACCTCGTATGTGGTGTCTCGCCCCGATATGCCCGTCCCACCGCTAGTTATGACCGCGTCCACGTCCGACCGCGCCAGCAGGTCCACGAGAACCGTCCGAATACGCGGAGCGTCGTCGCGCACGATGTCTCGTTGCACGACTTCGTGGCCCGCTGCCTCCAGCGTCTCCTGCACGGTGTCGCCGCCGGTATCGTCCTCGCGGGTGCGCGTGTCGCTGATCGTCAATACCGCGACCCGCACGTGATCCGGTGCCGCCTCCCGATGCTGCTCCACACTCTCGCTCATCGCAACCTTCCTCCCAAAAACGGATTCGTGGCCCGTTCGTCGCCGATGGTCGTCGCAGGCCCATGCCCGGAGTAGACCCGCGTCTCGTCCGGGAGTGGCAACAACCGCTCCTCAATGCTCCGCAGCAAGACCTCCATGCTGCCGCCGGGGAGATCCACACGCCCCACACTACCGGCAAACAACGCATCGCCAGACAGCACCAGTCCCTCGTTGGCCTCGTAAAAGGACAGATGTCCGGGTGCGTGTCCCGGTGTGTACATGGCTCGCAGCCGCAGAGAGCCGATCTCCAGTAATTCTTCGTCCTGGATGTATCCATCCACCTTTGGGACTTTGCCGAAGCGGACGCCCATCATCATGGCCTGGGTCGACATCTGCTGGAGCATCGGCTCGGCTTCGGGATGTAAAAGGACGGGGCAGGCGTATTCGTCGCCTAGCGTTGCGACGGCTCCTACGTGGTCGATGTGGGCGTGGGTGATGATGATGCGGCCTATGTCCAGTCGAGTTTGTCCGATGGCGAGCGCGATGCGCGTGGCTTCGTCGCCGGGGTCGATGAGCGCGCCCTCGCCGGTATTCTCGTCGCCGATGATGTAGCAGTTCTCCTGAAAAGGTCCGACGGTTAGCATTTCGAGGATCATCGCACCCTCCCCACGAGGAACTCGACTAGAGTGCGCGTCGGGACGCCGGTCGCGCCCTTGGGTGTGTAGGCGTTGCCTTTCTTGCCGAAGGCGGTACCGGCGATGTCGAGATGCACCCAGGGGAAGTCGGCGAATTCTTTCAGGAACGCGCCGGCTGTCAGGGCGCCGCCGCCACGGCCGCCGGAGTTCTTTATGTCTGCGGTGTCGCCCTTTATTTGTTCGGTGTACTCATCGAAGAGCGGCAGCGGCCAGGAGCGTTCGCCGGCTGTCTCACCGGCGGTCTGGACTTCGGCGATCAGGTCTTCGTCGTTGCCCATCAGGCCGGATGCGTGGTTTCCGAGGGCGACGATGCACGCGCCGGTCAGGGTGGCGCAGTCTATGACGGCTGCGGGGTCGTAGCGTTTAGCGTAGAGGAGCGCGTCGGCCAGGATCAGGCGTCCTTCGGCGTCGGTGGTGAGGATCTCGACCGTCTTGCCCGACTGCATGGTGAGGATGTCTCCGGGCTTGAAGGCGTCTCCGGCGGGCAGGTTCTCGGTAGCGGGGACGAGCGCTACGACGTTGAGCGGCAACTCCAAAGAGCCGACGGTCTCCATCGCCCCGAGGACGGCTGCGCCGCCGCTCATGTCGAACTTCATGTCCTCCATGCCGCCCGTCGGTTTTATGGAGATGCCGCCCGAGTCGAAGGTGACGGCCTTGCCGACGATCACGACTGGCGCGGCCTCGCCGCCACCGCGATGCTCCAGCACGATAAAGCGCGGCTCGTTCGCGGCGCTCCGCCCTACGGTGGAAAGCCCCGTGAGCCCCTCGGCTTCGATACCGGCGCGGTCCAGAACCGTGATCTCCATGCCGTGGCGCTCGGCTATGTCTCGTGCCTTATCCGCCAGATATTCGGGGGTCGCGGTGTTCGAAGGCTCGTTGGCGAGATCCCGCGCCAGCGCCGCGCCTTCCGCGTAGCGCACACCCGTCCGAGCGCCGCGATTGGCGGTGTCTTCGTCCGAGGAGGCTTCTACGACAAGCTCGAACGATTCCAACTCTTGCCGCGGAGTTTCTCCGTTGCCGCTTTTGTAGCGGGTGAAGCGGTACAGGCCGAGGCTCGCGCCCTCGGCGGCGCATTGAGCGGCGCTTTCGAGGTCGGCGTCGGGCGGCGTGGGAAGTAGGAACGACGCTTCCCGCAGTTTCAGGGACCGGGCGCGTTTTGCGACCGTGGCTGCGGTGCGACGGAGTTTCTCCGGGGTGAACGAGGCACGGTCGCCGAGGCCCACCAGCAGGAGCCTCTCGGAGGCTATGTTATCCGCCGTGTAGAGCAGGGCGGACGTGCCGGACGCGCCTGTGAAGTCTCCCGAAAGAGCGGGTGCCGCCGCATCGGCTAGCGTCTGTGGGGCGTTTTCATCTTTGTATACTCCGACCGCGAGTAGGGGGGATACGACCTCTTCCAGCGCGGCTTGTCTGGCCTGGATCTCGAACAAGATCCCTCACCTCCAGGGTTTGAGAGCTATAGAATACGGGCTCGAATGCTCCGCAACGGCCAAAGTATACGGTAAAGGCGCAATGCTCTCCGTCGTGATCCCAACCCTCAACGAAGCCAGCGCGCTGGGCTTACTCCTCGACCGACTCTACACGACCCCCGGCGTCGACGAGGTCATAGTCTCCGACGGCGGCTCGACCGACGGAACTCAAGATTTGGTGCGTCCACCAGCCCGTCTTATCCACTCGGAGCCTGGACGCGGCGTCCAACTCCGCGCCGGAGCCGCCGCCGCAACCGGCGACACTTTCCTTTTCCTTCACGCCGACGTAATTCCACCTCTCGACCTGACCGTCCAGATAAAAAGCGCACGGAAATCCGGCTTCATCGGCGGCAACTTTCGCCTGCGCTACCCGGACGGCGGCCTTCTCGGATGCTGGCTGGAACTTCTCGCGCCACTCTACCGGCGTGGGAAACGATACTACGGTGATTCCGGTATCTTCGTTCGGCGGGATGTGTACGAAGCGTGTGGCGGATTTCCACACGTCCCGATCATGGAGGACATAATCTTCGTCCGGCGGATGGAATCCCGCGGCGAAACCGCCTATCTGACCGGCCCGATAACAAGCTCCACCCGCCGCTGGCGGGGTCGCACTATTCGCACGCTCCTCTTGTGGGGCGCAATGCAGGTCCTCTTCGCTCTCGGCGTGAGCCCGTGGCGGCTGGCTCGGCTGTACAGATCGCAAAAGCGATGAACCCCCGCATCCTCGTTATGGCGAAAGCCCCGATACCCGGCCTTACGAAGACTCGCCTGCGCCTGACACTCGCGTCGACCGCCAGCCTCCAGGAAGCCCTAATAGCCGACACCGTGGATAAAGCCCGCGCCATAGCCCCCGTAACCGTAGCCGGAACCTCGACGGAGCACCTTGGCTTGATCTCCGCGCTACTCCCCACAGATGTCCAACTAATCCCGCAACCCGAAGGCGACCTCGGACAAAGGATGCTCGCCGGAGTCCGTCACCTCTTCGATGAAGCTCCCGGCCCGGTCATAATCCTTGGCACCGACGCTCCGACACTCTCACCAGCGTACATAGAGCAGACTATCCGCACCCTCGAAGATCACGATATATCTATAATACCCAGCGAAGACGGCGGATACGTTCTGATCGGTCTTCGGGAAGTCCACGAAGCCATCTTCACCAACATTGACTGGTCTACCGAGCACGTCCACGGACAAACGCTCACCAGAGCCGAAGAGTCGGGCTTATCCATCCACGAAACAAAGCCCTGGTACGACGTGGACGAACCCGAAGATTTGCAACGTCTAAGGCGTGACCTGTCAAGAGACCCGGAGATCTCGCCACACACCGCCGCCGTGCTAAAAGACCTGCCCGCATAAGAAAGGAGCGCGGCCAAAAAGCCACGCTCCCAAGCTGACAGCTAATCGCTGAAAGCTGACCGATCTAAAGAACCGGCAAAAACTTCTGGATCTCGTAGGGCGTGACCTGCATCCGGTACTCCTCGAACTCTTCGCGCTTGAGTTGCAGGAGGCGCGTGTAGGTGTGTTCGCCGAGCGCTTTGTGCAGCAGTTCGGAGTTTTCGGCTTCCTTGATCGCCTCTCCGAGATCCGCCGGGAGGCTCTGGATGCCCATACGGTCCCGCTCTTCGGACGTGAGGTTGTACAGGTTGCGCTCCATCGGCTCGGGCAGCTCGTAGCCCTTCTCGATGCCTTCGAGGCCCGCGTGCAACAGGGCTGCCATGCACAGGTAGATGTTGGCCGACGGGTCCGGGCAGCGAAGCTCCATGCGCGTGGATTTCTCCTGACCCGGATGGAACCCCGGAACGCGCACCAGCGCCGAACGGTTGCGGCGGCTCCACGCGATGTAGACCGGTGCCTCGAAGCCGGGGACCAGCCGCTTGTAGGAGTTCACGTTCTGGGCGAAGATGATCGAGAGTTCCCTCGCGTGGCGAAGCTGCCCGGCTATAAAGCCCTGCGCCTCGCTGGAGAGGTAGTACTCGTTGTCCGGGTCGAAGAAGGCGTTCCTGTCGCCTGAGAACAGGCTCTGGTGCGTGTGCATCCCCGAGCCGTTCTGGTTCTGAAGCGGCTTGGGCATGAAGGTCGCGTAGACGCCGTGCTTGGTGGCGATTTCCTTGACGACCGTCTTGTAGGTCATCACCTTGTCGGCCATCTTCATCGCCTCATCGAAGCGAAGGTCGATCTCGTGCTGCGAGATGGCGACCTCGTGGTGCGAGTACTCTACCCGTATACCAAGCTGCTGCAACGCTTGGACCGTCTCGCGGCGCAAGGCGGTCGCCGCGTCAAGCGTCGTGAGGTCGAAGTAGCCGCCGTAGTCCAGGGGCTCGGTGCCGGCGGAGTCCTTGAAGTAGAAGAATTCGAGTTCCGGGCCGACGTTGAACTTGTCGAAGCCCATGTCGTTGGCCCGTTCGAGGGCGCGGCGCAGGATGTGGCGAGGGTCGCCGACGTATGGGTCGCCATCGGTGGTCTGTACGTCGCAGATCATGCGTGCCGTGGGAGCGTCCTGGGGGCTCCACGGTATCACCTGAAAAGTCGAGGTGTCGGGCATGGCGATCATGTCGGACTCTTCGATGTCCTGGTAGCCCGTGATCGAAGACCCGT
>JACDDK010000064.1 GCA_013817025.1 Rubrobacter sp. | reverse complement strand
GCATCTTGCCGCTCGTCGTTTCTAGCGCCAAAACGGGGATCTCCGCCGCCGGTGGCTCCTGTTGGGGCCGCCGGAGGAGCGTCGCTTGGGCGGTCGTTGGCGGCTTCGGGGTCGTGGATCGGGATACGGTTTAGACGTGTCTTTCGGGCGTCTTCGCTTTGGGGATTCATCGCGCCATCCTCAGGTCCCTGGTTTCGGGGGTCTTGCTGCATCGCCACACTCCTTTTTCGCTGGCTTCAGGATATAGAATAGACACATTTTTTACAAGCCGCCCGGAGGAAGGCGTATTGGGATGGCGCGGTAGGCGCGGCTCCGCACGACCAGCAAATGGTAGAGGATCAGGACCGCTATGAGCGAACCGCGAGGATCTTCGGTGTCGAAATCGAGTTGGTACTTCAGCCCCAGCAAGCCACCCGAGACCCGCGCTGTTTCGGTGCCATCATCCGCGTGGGCGACGGCGGTGTTGCGTAGCGGGCTTATGCGAGCTTCGTAGGTCTGGTCTGCGTGATGGATCGAGAGGCGTTCCAACCCTCTGCCGCTCGTCGCGGCGCTCACGAGTTCCTTTCCGCCGGTGAGCATTCGGTAGCGGAAGCGGGCGTCGCGCTCCAGGGTCGCGGAGAGGTCGCCCAGGACGATGTCCGCGCCGGAGTCCTGGATCACAATCTCACCAGCACGTTCGCCCGAGGGCCGCGAGAACGGTATTGTCGGTCGTCCGGGAGTTCGGCGGGCCAGGAGAGAGCCGGGAAGGCTCTTATGAAAGTCTTGGAGGGACAAGGGCGGGGTGTTTTTCGAGTCGGGCGTCATGGTAACCTCTCTTACGATAGAAAGACCCTGGAGTTTCGCGGAATCGCAGAGGTCTATTGAGCGGGATGTTCGAGGCAGTCGGCGAGGAAAGAGAGCGTGGGGAGCACGGTGGAACTACGGAGTAACGATGAGGTCAGAGAGAGTTTGTTGCAGTCCTGGTTGAAGAACGCCTGGGTCTATCCGATGCAGGGGCCGGAGGAGAGGACCTTGCTGCGCCTGACGCCCGGCGGGAGGCTCAAGATGCGCCGACGAATAGCCGAGTTGGAGAAATCTTTGGGAGTGAGCGGCGTGGAACTCGCGAAAGAGGAAGCCGCCGGAACACTCCCCGCCGAGCCCGAGAAGATGGAGCTTGCGATGATGGTCGCGGCCTACACTTCCGAGCGCGACTTTATAGCCAGCCAGGGTCAGGCTCTGGGTACTCCGGCCGTCGCCGTGGACGAGGTCCCGGAGGTCACGACCGAGGCACCCTCCGAGCAGGGATAGAAAATTTCTCGTTTGTGGTGCCGCGAGCGTGGCGGCGGGCTTTCTCTTTAGGCCGTCCGGCGGTTCAGGCGTCGTTCCAGGCCGTTCGCCGCGTAGATCAGGGGCAGGCAAATAGCCAGGTAGATCAGGGCCGCCACCACAAGCGGCGTGGCGTTGGCCGTCGAGGACTGCAGGACTCGTGCGGATCGCAGAAGCTCCTCCAGCCCGATCACGGAGACTATGGAAGTATCTTTGACGAGCATGACGAACTCGTTGGTCAGCGGCGGTATGACGCGGCGGAAAGCTTGCGGCACGATGATGTGGCGCATGGTCTGAGTGTAGGTGAGGCCCGAGGCGCGACCGGCTTCCATCTGACCTTTGTCGATGCTCTGGATGCCGGAGCGGAAGATCTCCGCGACGTAGGCCGCGCCGTTGAGCATCAGGGCGGTCAGGCCCGCGAAGAACAGGCTCGAAAATCGGATGCCGATCAAGGGCGTTGCGAAATAGATGAAGATGATCTGGACCAGAAGTGGTGTCCCGCGGAAGAGGTCTATGTAGAGTTGCGCCGGAAAACTAAGGAGCCACGAGCGTGAGATCTTCATGAGCGAGAGCCCAAGCCCGAGGACTATCCCCAAGCCCTCGGCCAGGAGCGCGAGCACCAGCGTCACGAGGACCGCCTGCAGGATCACGTCGTACTGCTCGGCGACCAACCCGAAGTCCAGGTACTTCTCCCGGATCGTCTCCAGGCTGAAGTCCTCCAGGTTGAACTCGACCGGCAACTCGAACGGCATTTTTAGTCTCTAAACGCTACGCGCTATTGCCGTAGGCTACGGGATCTCCTCGGGCTCGCGACCGATCCACTTCTCGTAGATCTTGGCGTAGGTGCCATCGTCTTTGATCTCCGCGAGCGCGTCGTTGACCGGGCCGACTAGCTCGCTGTCCGTCGGGAAGGCTATGCCGTACTGCTCGCCGGTCGGGATGGTCTGAACGATCTTCAGGTTCCCGTCGCTCTTGTTGGCCTTGTCTTGGGAGACGGGCAAATCGTTGATGATGGCGTCCACCTGCTGGTTTTCGAGGGCCGCAAAGGCGTCCTCGATGGTGTCGAAGGTCCGAACGTCGCCGGTGATCTCACCAGACTCGGCGAACTCATTGGCTTTGATCTCGCCAGTCGTGCCGATCTGGACTCCGACGGTCGCGTCGCCTATGTCCTCGACGGCTTGTATGTCCGAGTCGGCCGTCACGAGCAGCGACTGGTCGGCGTTGAAGTACGGGTCGGAGAAGTCTATCTGCTCCTCGCGCTCCGGGGTGATGGTCATCGAGGAGATGGAGGCGTCGTACAGGTTGGATCCCAACCCGCCGATGATGCCGTCGAAGGCGACATTCTGATACTTGACCCCGAAGCCGGCGCGCTCGCCGATCTCGTTCATCAGGTCGATGTCGAAGCCCTTCGCCTCGCCGTTCTCGGAGAACTCGAACGGCCGGTAGGCGATGTCCGAGGCGACCGTGATGGTCTCGCCGCCACTCGCCCCGCCGGTGGTGCTGCCGCCCCCCGACGTGTTCTCTTCGCCGCCGCCTTCGCCGTTATTCTCGCCACCGCCGCCACAGGCTGCCAGCGTCATCAGCATCGTCACGGCCAGCGCGATCAGCGCCAGCGTCCTGGATCTCCTCAAATCTCTGTCCTTTCACATGCTTTACGCAAACTTTTAACTTTCTCTACCGCTAGTTAACAACAGAATAGTCCACCCGCGCAAGTGGGACGCTCACGAGGCCGTTGCCCGAGACCCGCCACCATGCTACCGTGCGCCCGTCCGAAAGATCCTCGAAGGAGTCGTGAAGATGGCGAAGCTAGACTCGGCGCTTGTCGGCAAGATTTCCGACGCCGTCGAAGCCCAACGCGATACGTCCGTTCACCTTCTACAAGATTTCGTTCGCGTCCCGTGCGTGACCGGCGCGGAGGCCCCCGCCGCCGAAATCGCCGAACGCGCCTTCCGCGAGCGCGGCCTCGAAACCGACACCTGGTCCGCCACCCCCGAGGAGATGATCCCGTACTTCGACCACGTCGGAGAGCAACAAACTTACGAAAACCGCCCGAACGTGGTCGGCGTCCGGCGCGGCTCGGGCGGTGGGCGCTCCATCCTGCTAAACGCCCACATCGACACCGTATCCTCCGGCGACCCCGCCGCCTGGACCCACGACCCGCTTTCGGGCGTGGTCGAAGGAGATCTACTCTACGGTCGAGGCTCGTGTGACATGAAGGGCGGCCTCGTTACGCACCTCGCGGCCCTGGACGCGCTCTCGGCGGCGGGTGTCACCCTCGCGGGCGACGTGACCGTGGCCGCGACGGTCGGCGAGGAGGACGGCGGCCTCGGCGTGCTCTCGACGGTGCTGCGCGGCTACCGGGCGGACGCGGCGCTCATCACCGAGCCCACGCGACTCGCACTCGTTCCGGCACAGGGCGGCTCGCTGGTCTTCCGGATCACCGTCACTGGACTCTCGGCCCACGCCGCCGTGCGGGACGCGGGTGTCTCCGCCTTCGAGAAATTTCTGCCCATCTTCGAGGACCTGAAGAACCTGGAGAGCGAGCGTAACGCGGTGCTTTCCCATCCGCTCTACGACGCTTTGGGGAACAAAGTACCCATCAACGTGGGCGTGGTGCGGGCGGGAGACTGGGCCTCGACCGTGCCGGAGTCGCTCGTTGCGGAGGGTCGGATCGGCTTGATCCCCGGCGAGAAAATGAAGCCTTTCCAAAACCTCTTCGCCGAACGCATCCAATCCGTCGCCGCCCGCGACCCGTGGCTAAAAGAGCACCCACCTCTACTCGAATGGTTCGGCGGCCAGTTCGCCCCGTCGGAAGTCCCGACAAACGCTCCGATTTGCGAGGTGTTATCCAGCGCCCACGAACGAGTAACCGGCCAAAGACCGCCAGTAGAGGGCGTGACCTACGGAGCGGACATGCGGCTGTTCATCCGCTTCGGCGGGATGCCGTGCGTGATGTACGGTGCCGGGAGTGTCGAGCACGCTCACGCCCCCGACGAGCATTTGAGCATCCCGGACCTTTTGACCGCCACAAAGACCGTCGCCTGCCTGCTGGTCGAATGGTGCGGGACGGAACGTTCCGCCTAGAAGCTCTCGGATAGAGTGAACCAGCGCTTCGTGAAATGTCCCGGCTCTCCACAGGTCGAAAAGCTGAAGGCCGACCGCCCTAGTGGACGATCTGGTTCAGAAACTTCTTGGTGCGTTCGTTCTGGGGGTTCTGGAAGAAGTGCTCGGGCGTGCCGGTCTCGACGATGCGGCCTTCGTCCATGAAGACGACCCGGTCGGCGACGCGGCGGGCGAAGCCCATCTCGTGCGTGACGACGACCATCGTCATGCCACCTTTGGCGAGGTCGGCCATCGCCTCCAGAACCTCGCCGATCATCTCGGGGTCGAGGGCGCTGGTCGGTTCGTCGAAGAGCATGATCTTGGGCTCCATCGCAAGCCCGCGCGCGATGGCGACGCGCTGCTGCTGGCCGCCGGAGAGGTTTTCGGGGTACTTTTTGGCCTGCTCGGAGATGCCGACCCTCTCCAGCAGGCGGGCGCAGCGGTCCTCGGCCTCCTTTGTGGAGAGTTTGCGGACTTTCATGGGGGCTAGCATGATGTTCTGGGCGGCGGTCATGTGCGGGTATAGGTTGAAGCTCTGGAAGACGAACCCGATCTCGCATCGCAGCTTGTTGATGCTGGTGTTCTTGTCGTGGACCCGGATGTCGTCGACCATCAACTCGCCCGAGGAGATGGACTCCAGAGCGTTTATGCACCGAAGCAGCGTGCTCTTCCCGGAGCCGCTGGGCCCGATGACGACCACTACCTCGCCGGGCTCGACGGCGAAGTCGATGTCCTTCAGGACCTGGAAGTCCCCGAAGAACTTGTTCACGTCCTTGAACTCTATGATGCTCAAGAGATCTCGCCCTCTCTAAACTCGTCAATGTGCGGGTAGAATAGCAGCCGGAGCGTAACCTGAGAAGACCGGGGGAAGTTTTGGATAACCTCTTCGACGCCGCGCAGAACGGCGAGAGCCGCGAGGACCGGCTGGCCGAGCTATCGAGCCAGGTCGCGGTATGCACGCGCTGCGACCTCGCTATGGGCCGCACCAACACCGTCTTCGGGACCGGCGACCCGAACTCGCCCTTGATGCTCGTGGGCGAGGGACCAGGCGAGAACGAGGACGCCACGGGGTTGCCGTTCGTGGGACGGGCGGGGAAGTTGCTCGACGACATATTGGGGGCGGTGGAGCTTACGCGGGATCAGGTCTATCTAACCAACATCGTGAAGTGCCGCGCCACCCTGGAGGACGGCGGACGCCTCAAGAACCGCCCGCCGAAGGCCGGGGAGATCAAAGCGTGCAACCCCTACCTCGAAGCCCAGATAAACACCGTGAAACCCGCGATCATCTTGTGCCTCGGCGGTCCCGCCGCTAAGACCATGATCGACAAAGACTTCCGCATCACCAAAGACCGGGGCCAGTGGTACGAAGTCCACGGCGCGAAGGTGATGGCGACCTTCCACCCAGCCTACGTCCTGCGCCAGCGTGGCGACGACCTCCAGAACACAAAAAGGCTTGTCTGGAAGGACGTACAGGCCGTCCACGCCGAGTACCGGAAAGCGATGGAGGAGCGGGGAGCGTAGCCGGTTCGAGCCGAAGCAGTACGGAAAGCAACGCGATGAGAATCGTAAACGTTGTCATACCGTATTTCGGTTATGCCTGTTATTATCGTGTTTACGAGTTGTAAATCCTCGAGAAGGGCCTGTAAAGCGTGGTCAGCACAACTTCCTCAAGTCGTATGATGGACAGCACCGACAAGGACATTCTCAACTTCATCCAGCGCGAGTTCCCGCTGGAACGGGAGCCGTTCGCGGCTATCGGACGCGAGATGGGCCTTACGGGCGGTGAGGTCATCCGGCGGGTCGAAGCGCTGAAAAGGTCGCGGGTGATACGCCAGATCAGCGCGATCTTCGACACTCGCGTCCTCGGTTACGAATCGAGCC
>JACDDK010000063.1 GCA_013817025.1 Rubrobacter sp. | reverse complement strand
CCAGAACCCCATGCGGTCGCTCATGCCGCGCCACTCTTCGACGTAGCGGTACACGGACTCCCGGCACAGCCGGTTGAACTCCTCGACGCCGTACTCTTCGATGTCGTTCTTGCCGGCGAGCCCGAGCTGTTTCTCGACTTCCAATTCGACGGGCAAGCCGTGGCAGTCCCAGCCGCCCTTGCGCTCCACGCGATAACCCTGCATGGTCTTGTAGCGCGGGATCAAATCCTTAAAAGACCTCGCCAGTACGTGATGGAACCCCGGCCTTCCGTTCGCCGTCGGCGGCCCCTCGTAGAACACAAAAGGATTGTCCTTCAGGCGGCGCTCGACGGACTTCTCGAAAGTCCCGTCCGCGTTCCAGAAACTCAGGATCTCTTCTTCGAGCTTCGGAAACCGGACCCTCGGGTCTACTCTCTCGAACATCACGACCGCCTCTCTCCATATAAAAACCCCCGTCCCCGGCGGACGGAGCGTCTCTCGACTCCACCCGCGGGGACGGGGGCTCTGTATAGAGAAGCCCTCGCGGTACCACCCCGCTTGCCCAGGACCGAAGCCCCGGACCTCTCGGGCGCGACTCCACGCTGGAAGCTACGCCGCTCGCTGTAACGGGCTAACCCGGCCGGTCTTAGTAACGCCTGAACCTATGGCGGTTCTTCGCTTTGGACCGGCGGCTCGGGGAGGATCTTCGGGCCGCGTCTCGCGCCGGGCTCTCACCGTCCCCGGTTCGCTGTGACGAGGTTCGCAGGCCGTACTCGTTCCCGTCGTCGCCTGTGGAACGATTTTCGTCTTAAAGCATGGTCGTGTCAAGGGGTGGGAATGGGCAATGATCTACCGTTTGTGGCGGTTCGTAATCTTTATGTAAGGGTTTTGCAACTGCTGGATAGTAGACTCTAGGTGTTGCAAACTAAATAGTAGTAACTAGTTGGAGAGTGTCGTGGTGAACGAGAGGTTTAGAGCGGGTGTAGCGGGCGCGGCGGGAGCGGTGGTGGCTTTCGGGCTGGCGGAGTTCGTGCATGGGTTGTACCAGTTGGTGCCATCCATCTTCGTTTCGCTGGCGCAGGGAATTATAGAGTTGACGCCGGGCGGTTTTGCGACGCGGGCGATAGAGACGCTCGGGCAGGCGGACATCCCGATACTGGTGGCCTCGACGATCATCGGGGCCCTGGTCTTGGCGGCCCTGCTCTCCATCCTGAGCCTGCGCCGTCCCGTGACGGCCATCATGCTGGTTGGTCTCCTGGCGGTCGTCGCGCTGGTCGCGGCTTTTAGCCAGCCTTTCGTGTCCCCGGCGGCGACGGTCGTCACGGTGATCGGGGCGCTCGTGATGGGCGCGGCGGTGACCACGTTTTTGCAGAACGTCTCCGGTCTTCGCGCCGGGGAACCCGTAGCGCCACCGCCGGAGGCCGCTCCTTCGGAGCCCGCGATGGAGGGTGTCAGGGTGCGAGAGGCTCACTCGTCCGGTGGGATCTCGGTCGGGCGCGGTCAATTCGTCGTCCTGAGCGGTGCCGCTGCGCTCGCGGGCCTCGCCGCCGCCGGTACCGGGCGCGCCTTGTCCGGCGGGGGAGGCGCCGATTCCGCCCAACCGAAGGCTCTGGACCTTGCGGGTTCTTCGGATAAAAACTCCGGCGACGGCTCCAAGAAGCCCGTAACACACGAGAAGTTGCCGGCGGTCCCGAAGGACGCTTCGATAGACGCGCCGGGGATGGTGCCGCTTGTCACGCCCGCGAAGGATTTCTATCTCATCGATACGGCGTTGTCATCGCCCCGGATCGACGTGGACCGTTGGTCCCTGAAGGTAAAGGGCGCGGTCGAGAACGAGGTCGAGTTCTCGTACAAGGATCTCCTCTCGATGTCCACGCGGGAGTCGGACGTTACGCTTTCCTGCGTCTCTAACGAGGTTGGCGGAGGTTTGATCTCGAACGGTCGCTGGACGGGTGTAATGCTCTCGGACGTGCTCGCCGAGGCGGGCGTGAAGCGCGAAAACATCTCGCGCGCCTCCGAGCAACTCGTCGGACGCAGCGCCGACGGCTGGACCGGTGGCTTCAAGACCGACATCGCCCTCGATGGACGCGAGGCACTGGTCGCCTTCGGACTCAACGACTCGGAGCTTCCGATCAAGCACGGTTTTCCGGTTCGGCTCGTGGTGCCGGGCCTCTACGGCTACGTCTCGGCTACGAAGTGGCTTACGGAGTTGGAGTTGACTAACTGGAACTTCGACGCCTATTGGATCCAACGAACCTGGACTAAACAAGGCCCCATCAAGACCCAATCCCGCATCGACACCGTCAAGGACGGCGACGACTTCTCCACCGGCAAGATCGGCGTCGGCGGCGTCGCCTGGGCACCCCACAAGGGCATCGAGCGCGTCGAGGTCTCCACCGACGACGGCGAGACCTGGAACGAAGCCCGCCTCGCCGCCCAACTCGACGAGGACACCTGGCGCCATTACATTTACGACTGGGACGCCAAACCCGGCGACTACACCGTGCAAGTACGCGCCACCGACGGCGAAGGCGTCACCCAGACCAAAGAGACCGCCAAGCCCCACCCCAATGGCGCATCCGGCTACCACACCATACAGGTCTCAGTCGCCTAGAAAGCTCTACCAACCTGACCTTGAACCTGAAGTTTGGGTTTAAGAGGAAAAGAGGCGTCTGGAGCGTTCTCCGCGGGGGAATGGGCGACTGTAACCCAAGTGTTTCCAAAGAGTTACGGGATCGTAACATCGCGGTAAGCGATCCGTAACAGAGCGGGGGTATTATTCACTTCAACCGAGCCCCGACCGATGGAACATTCCCCCCTCCAGATTCCATCGGTTGGGTCGGTATTTTTTGAGTCATCAGCTTCTCGAACAGTAGTACATCGCTTCGGTTTCTTCGTGGGTTTTGTAGGCGCTATAGAATTGGGGCTTGTGGAGATCTCTCGTGTTCATGGGTTCGACGTTTCGCCTGCGGCGGCTCGACGGCTGCAGGATGAATTAGCGCCTCGAATCGTTCGGGGGCCGGGGTTGGACTTGGACGGCGTTCGGTTTGTGGCGGGGGTGGATGTCTCTACCGAGGGAGACATGGCTTATGCGACGGTGGTGGTGCTGGAATTTCCGGGGCTGTCGGTCGTGGAGGTGCGGGGGTTCGAAGCGCCGCTTTCGTTTCCTTATGTGCCGGGGTTGTTGTCTTTTCGGGAGTTGCCGACGGTGCTAGGGGCTCTGGAGTCCGTGGAGTCACCGGTTAATGTAATCGTCGCGGACGCGCACGGGGTTGCGCATCCGAGGCGGTTGGGGCTCGCATCGCATCTGGGGTTGTTCGTGGATGTGCCGTGCGTCGGGTGCGCCAAGAGCCGGCTCGTCGGGGAGTACGAAGAACCGGAGGCCGAGAAGGGAAGCGCCTCGGACCTCGTGCATCGAGGCGAGGTCGTGGGGAGGGTTCTGCGGACGCGCAAGAACGTCTCGCCGGTGTATGTTTCGGTTGGAAATCGGATCGACCTTTCGAGCGCCGTGGAGTTGGTGCTCGCCTGCGCGCCAAAGTACCGGTTGCCGGAGACCACGCGGCGGGCTCACGAGGCGGCAAATAAGCTGCGGCGGGGCGAGAAATTTGGGATCGTGGCGTTCTAGCGCCGATGTTGAATGAGTGTTAACTTACGGTTAGTTAGCATCCATACGAAACAACGCTTCTTAGGTATTCAAAAAAGACGCGCGAAGTTCGGGAAGGGGTCATTATGGCACGGGTTCGAGGTGTAGGCGAGATCAGCCGCCGCGATTTTCTGAGGATCAGCGGCGCAGGCTTGACCGGGGCCGCGCTGTTGGGCGTGGCTGGCTGTGGCGGCGGGACCATCTCCGGCGGTGAGGGCGAGGGCGGCGGGGGCGGCGGCAACACCTTCGTCTTCGGGCGCGGCGCGGACTCGATAACGCTCGACCCGATCCACGTGACGGATACCGAGTCCTCCAAGGTGACGCGCCAGATGTTCGACGGCCTGCTGGATTTCGCGCCGGAGAGCACCGACGTTGCGCCCGCCCTCGCCACCGAGGTCCCCGAGCCCGAGGACGACGGGCTCTCGTACACCTTCAATCTGCGTAAGGGCGTCAAATTCCACGACGGCACGGACTTCAACGCCGAAGCCGTGGTCACCAACTTTGAGCGGTGGCGCTTCACGGATGACCCGCTGCACAAGGGTGGCGGCGACCAGGGCAGCGACTTCTCGTACTACACGGCGCAGTTTGGCGGCGTGGACGACGAGTCCGTTATCAAAAAGGTCGAGGCGTTGGACGACTTCACCGTCAAGATCACGCTCGACGAGCCGCAGGGTCCGTTCTTGCGGAACATCGCCATGAGCGCTTTCGCCATAGCCTCGCCCAAGGCGCTGAAGGACGACGTGGAGGGGTTCTGGCAGAATCCGGTTGGGACCGGGCCGTTCAAGTTCGTGAAGTGGGATAAGGACTCCGAGCTTCGCGTGGAGAAGAACGGGGACTGGTGGGGGACGGATCTCCCGCCGGAAGAAGGCGGCGGTGGGCCGTACGTGGATGCCATCGTGTTCAAGTCCATCCCGGACAACACCTCGCGGGTGGCGGCGCTCTCTGGGAAGCAACTCTCGGGGGCCGACGGGCTCACGCCCGACGACATCCCCACGGTCTCGAACACGGACGGGCTCAAGATCGACTACCGCCCGCCGCTGACCATCGGGTATCTGGCGATGAACAACACCAAAAAGCCGTTCGACGACCCGAAGGTTCGTCAGGCCATAAACTACGCCATAGACATGGAGAAGATCACCGAAGGCTTCTTCGGCGACACCGGCCAGGTCGCCTCTACGTATATGCCCCCGACCGTACCGTTCTTCAACGACTCCATACAGCCCTACGGCTACGACCCGGAGAAGGCCAAGCAACTCCTGAAGGATGCCGGTCAGGAGAACCTGGAGACCGAGCTGTGGTACATGCCCATCCCGCGCCCGTACATGCCGGATGGCAAGGGTATCGCGCAGGTTATGCAGAGCGACCTTGAGAAAGTTGGCGTGAAGGTCAAGTTGCAGACCTACGAGTGGGGCAGCTACTTGGACAAGACGGGCCGGGGCGAGCACCCGATGGCCCTGCTCGGCTGGACCGGTGACAACGGCGATCCGGACAACTTCCTGAACGTGCTGCTGTCGAGCACCACGGCCACGAAGACTGACGCGCTGAACATCGCGTACTACAAAAACGATGAAGTCGACAAGCTCCTCAAGGACGCCCAGACGACCATCGACGACGCCGAGCGCAAGGACTTGTACTTCCAGGCGCAGGAGATCCTCGTGGAGGATGCGCCGTGGGCGCCCATCGCCTACGCCAAAGTCCCCGTCGGGCTCAAGCAGGAGGTCTCAGGATACCAGCCGAGCCCGACCGGCGGCGAGTCGTTCAACAACATCGACACGGGCGGCGGCGCGTAGGGACGCGGTCGCTTCTCGGAGGCCGTTCAGCTTTCTAGGAGGTTCGGGACTTGGCGGAGTTCGTCGGGCGTAGGATCCTGCAGATAATCCCCGTACTGCTCGGGGTGTCTATCCTGGTGTTCTTCATGGTGCGCGCCATTCCCGGCGACCCGGCGCAGATACTTCTCGGGCAGAACGCCACCGAGGCGCAGACCGAGGCGCTTCGGACCAAGATGGGATTGGACGAGCCCCAGATCGTTCAGTACCTCTCGTTCCTCGGGGACGCCGTGACGGGCGACCTCGGCAAATCCATCACCACCGGGCGGCCAGTGACGACGGAGCTTGGAATACGCCTGCCCGCGACGGCGGAGTTGGCGATCTTCGCCATGATAGTAGCGGTGGCGGTGGGCGTACCGGTCGGGGTGATATCGGCGGTAAAACAGTACTCGCTGCTCGATAAGATCATCTCGGTCCTCGCCCTCACCGGCATTAGCATGCCCATCTTCTGGCTTGCGATGGTGCTCGTGGTCATCTTCGCCGTAAACTTGCAGATCTTTCCGTTCCCCGGACGATTAGGTAGTGAGACGGCGGTCTCCGCGATCACCGGCATGGTCCTCCTGGATTCGCTCCTGACGCTAAACTTCTCCGGCTTCTGGGACGGTTTCATGCACTTGGTGCTGCCGGGCATCGCGCTCGGGACTATCCCAATGGCCGTCATAACGCGCATGACCCGATCCAGCATGTTGGAGATACTGAACGAAGACTACGTGCGGACGGCCCGTGCTAAAGGCGTGGTCCCGTGGCGGGTGGTCTTCAAGCACGCCCTACGCAACGCCATGCTCCCAACGATAACCGTGATCGGATTGCAGGTCGGCCTTCTGATGGGCGGCGCGGTCATTACCGAGACCATCTTCGGGTGGCCCGGCATCGGCAAGTTCGCCTACGATTCCGTATTCCGCCGCGACTACGCCGGTATTCAGGGGGTG
>JACDDK010000062.1 GCA_013817025.1 Rubrobacter sp. | reverse complement strand
ATGGCGTCGCGAACGGTTGGGTCGCCCCAGATCCGTAACCGGGGCACCGTCGGAGGCAACCTCGCTACCGCTTCCCCCGCCGGAGATGGCCTGCCGCCACTATACGCATCCGGGGCCGAGGTCGAGATCGCTTCGACTTCGGGTGTCCGGCGAGTTCCCATCGCCGAGTTCATCGTCGGTCCCAAAAAGAACTTACTGGCACCGGACGAGTTGATCTTTGCCTTCCATATTCCACGGGCGACGGGGCCGCAGCAGTACGCCAAGATCGGGACCCGCAACGCGATGGTGATAGCAGTCAGTTCCTTCGCCCTCGCCCTGCACCCCGAACAGGGCGAAGTCGGCGCGTGTATCGGCTCCGCAGGCCCCACCCCGATACAGGCCACCGAAGCCGAGGGCTTTATCCAGAACGTGCTGGAGGAAGGCGGGATCTGGGAGTCGCGGGCGGCGTTGGACGACGTGGCGCTCCGGCGTTTCGGGGAGCTTGTGGCGCTGGCCGCGCAGCCCATCGACGACGTGCGCGGGACGGCGGAGTATCGGCGGCACTCCGTTGGTGTGTTGGCGAGGCGCACGCTCCATTGGGCGTGGAACGAGTACCGGGAGGCGTTCGATGCGGCTTAAGCTGGGGGTCAACGGGGAGCGGCGCGAGGCGGACATCCTTTCCGGAGAGAGCTTGCTGTACGTGCTGCGCGAGCGGCTGCAGTTGCCCGGCTCCAAGAACGCCTGCGAGCAGGGCGAGTGCGGCTCGTGCTCCGTGTACCTGGACGGCACGCTGGTGTGCGCTTGTCTGGTTCTGGCGGCTCAGGCTGGAGGGCGCGAGGTGGTTACGGTCGAGGGGGTCTCCGACGGTGATGAGCTTCATCCAGTGCAGGAGGCTTTCGTGGAGGCTGGGGCTGTGCAGTGCGGTTTCTGTACGCCGGGGTTCGTGGTTGCGACGCACGACCTGCTGTGCCGCGAGCCAGCGCCGACGAACCCGGAGATCCGGGAGGCTCTGGCCGGAAACCTCTGCCGCTGTACGGGATACGAGAAGATCCTGGACGCCGTCCACCTAGCCGCGAACAGAATGAGCCGCCCATGACCGACCGGCAAACCATCGTCGAGGCCCGCTTCGGCGGGAGTGTACGCTTGGCGCGTCCGCCGGTGAAAGAACCGACGGTGACGCGGAGCGAGGGATTGAGGTCGGTTGACGGAATCGCCGGGAGCGTGTGGCGGGGCGTTCTATGAGAGGTATGGAGACGGTACCGAAGATCCCGACTCGCGAGCGTCCGGCGGCACCGGTTCAGCGGCCCGGCAAGGTTGGTGAGGACAGCGTCCGGGTCGATGGGGTGCCGAAGGTTCGGGGGGAGTTCGAGTATTCATCCGACCTTCGGATGGATGGGATGCTGTGGGGTGCTACGCTCCGCAGCCCGCATCCGCACGCGAACATCCGGTCGATAGACACCTCGGCGGCTGAGGCTATGCCGGGTGTTTATGCGGTGCTCACGCACGAGGACGTACCGGGGCGGAAAGTGTACGGGATGGAGATCCCGGACCAGCCCGTGCTGGCGTGGGAGAAAATTCGTTATCAGGGCGAGCCCGTCGCTATCGTCGCAGCGGATCACCCGGAGACCGCACGGCTGGCGCTCGGGAAGATCCACGTCGAGTACGAAGTCTTGGAACCGCTTGCGGACGCCGAGAAAGCAATGAAAAGCGACGCGCCTAAGCTGCATCTCTCCGGGAACGTGTTGCGGCACGTCAAGATAAAGCACGGCGACCCGGAGGCGACCGCCGACGTGGTCGTTACGGGCGAGTACGAGGTTGGGATGCAGGATCAGGCGTTCCTGGGTCCCGAGTCCGGGCTAGCGGTACCGGACGGCGAGGGCGGGATAGACCTCCATATCTCGACGCAGTGGTTGCACGTGGATCGGGATCAGGTAGCGGAGAGCCTCGACCTTCCGCCATCGTCGGTGCGGCTGACGCTCTCGGGGGTGGGTGGAGCGTTCGGGGGGCGGGAGGATTTGTCCATGCAGATCCACTCTTGCATGTTGGCCCTGCACACCGAACGCCCGGTAAAAATGGTCTACAACCGCGAGGAGTCTTTCTACGGCCACGTCCACCGCCACCCGGCCAAAATGCGCTTCGAGCATGGGGCCACGAAGGATGGCGAGCTGGTCTACGTTCGGGCGCGGATGGTCCTCGACGGTGGCGCTTACGCTTCGAGTTCGATGGCCGTGTGCCTGAACGCGGCGACGTTCGCCGGCGGTCCGTACAAGGTGCCGAACGCCGAGATCGACAGCTACCTCGTGTACACTAACAATCCGCCGTGCGGCGCGATGCGCGGCTTCGGAGCGGTGCAGGCGTGCTTCGCTCACGAGTCGCAGATGGACAAACTCGCCGCCGAACTCGGCCTGGACCCCGTGGAGTTTCGGATCCAGAACGCCATCGAGGCGGGGGATACGCTGCCGTTCGGACAGAAACTGCCCGCGCCCGCGCCGGTAGCCGAAATCCTGCGCCGCGCAAAAGCGATGCCCATGCCCGAAGAGAAAGAAGTGATGGGCCGCGACGTGCGCGAACTGCCGGGCGGTGTCTCCAACGTAACGCACGGCGAGGGCGTGAAGCGCGGCGTCGGCTACGCGGTCGGCATAAAGAACATCGGCTTCTCGGGGGGCTTCGACGACTATTCGACGGCGCGTGTGACCCTCTCCATCGAGGACGGCGAGCCGCTGGTTCGGGTTCACACGGCTGCGGCGGAGGTCGGGCAGGGTCTGGTGACGTTGCAAGCCCAGATCGCGCACACCGAACTCGGCGTCGAAAGCGTAGCCGTGCTACCGGCTGACACGAGGATAGGCTCCGCAGGCTCCACCTCGGCCTCGCGCCAGAGCTACGTCACCGGCGGCGCGGTAAAAGCCGCGTGCGAGGCCGTCCGCGAGCGTCTCTTCGAGCGCGTGCGCGACGAGTTCGGCGAAGACCCGAATAAACTCTCGATACAGGACGGAAACGTCGTATCCGGGGGGAGCATGATCGTCTCGCTGGACGAGTTGCTTGGTAGCGACGAGATAGAGGAGACGGTCGAGTACCATCACAGAGAGACCTATCCGCCGGACGAGAACGGGCAGGGGGACGTGCATTTGCAGTATGCGTTCGCGGCGCATCGGGCGGTGGTTGAGGTGGATACGGAGTTGGGACTGGTGCGGGTAGTGGAGATCTCCACGGCTCAGGACGTCGGGAAGGTGATGAACCCGCAGGCTCTCGAAGGTCAGATCGAGGGTGGCGTGGCGCAGGGCCTCGGGCTCGCACTAATGGAGGAGATCCAGATGAAAGACGGCAAGATACTAAACGCATCCTTTACCGACTACCTGCTACCAACAATCCTGGACATGCCGCCGGTCAAGATGGAGATCCTGGAACTCGCCGACCCCGAAGCTCCCTACGGTCTCAAAGGCGTCGGCGAACCACCGACCATCTCCTCGACCCCGGCCATTGTAGCCGCCCTGCGAGACGCCACCGGCCGCGAACTCCGGCGTGTCCCCGTGCGTCCCGAGCAGCTAGTGGGCATCGCCGAACGACCGCCCGAGCAGCCGCCGCAGCCGGGCAGCGCCGGATACGCGGAGATTGGCCGCCTGGACGAGAGGATCGAGCAGTAATGCCCGGCTACGAGCGTGCGGCGTTCACCGTCGAGCTAACGGTCACGCCATCCGAAAGCGAAAAGAAGCCGCCCAAAGAGTCGCTCGAGGCGGCGAAAGAGATGGCGGGCGCGTCGGGGCTGGCGCACGAGGCTGGCCCGGACTCCATCCTGCTCGCTGGTGAGCGGCGAGAGGTGCTCGAAGCGGCCATGAAAACTATAGAAGCGGCGCTGGATGCGGGGGCTCGCGAGGTGACGTTGAAGGTGGAGGCCGAAGGAGACGCCCTGCGATTCGGTGACGGGGATGAGCGGTGAGCGGCGTGGGTCGCATCACGGTCGAGGAAGTGAACCGTCTGAGCGAGGACGAGTTTGTGGCGCGGTTCGGAACGCTGTACGAGCACTCGCCCTGGGTGGCCGAGGGTGCCTGGCGCGCGCGGCCTTTCGAGGGGCTGGAAGGGTTGCACGAGGCTTTTTCGAGAGCCGTGCGCGAGGCTTCGGAGGAGCGGCGTATCGGTCTGATTCGGGCGCATCCAGACTTGGCGGGGAAGGCGGCGTTGGCGGGGGAGTTGACGCGGGAGTCGGCGGGGGAGCAGTCGTCGGCGGGGTTGGATCTCCTCTCACCCGAAGAGTTCGAGGCTTTTACGAGGACTAACAGGGCTTACCGGGAGAAGTTCGGTATCCCGATGGTGGTCTGCGTGCGGGAGCATACGAAGGAGTCGATCCTCGCCAACGCGCAGGAGCGGCTCGCGCACACGCGCTCCGAGGAGATAAAGACGGCGCTCGGTGAGATCGGCAAGATCTCCTACCTGCGCCTGCGAGACCAGGTCTCCCCGACCCTCAACGAACACCCCGAAGGAGCCCAACCATGACCGAAGCGTTCGGCGCAGAGATCTTCCTGAGCCACAGCAACTACGGAAAATCCGAAGTCCGGCTGGTCAAGGTAAAGCGCGATACACAGCGGCATGAGATCCAGGATCTGGACATCTCGGTGACGCTGGAGGGAGATTTCGACGCCGCCCACACGAAAGGCGACAACTCACAACTCCTGGCAACCGACACGATGCGTAACACGGTCTACGCTTTAGCGAAGGACAACCTCACCGGGAGCATCGAAGGCTTCGGCCTGGCGCTCGTGGACCACTTCCTGGAGGCCGGGCCGACCGTGAAGCGTGTCAGCATCGAGATAACCGCGTTCCCCTGGCACCGCATCGAGGTGGATGGTCGGGGCCACGACCACTCCTTCGTCCGGGGTGCGGGCGAACGCAAGGCGAAGGTCACGGGCGACGAAAGCGGCGACCGGCGAGTCGAGGCCGGTATCGACGATCTCACCGTGCTAAAGACCACGGACTCCGGCTGGGAGGGGTTTCTCAGAGACGAATACACTACCTTGCCGGAGACGGACGACCGAATCCTCGCCACCGTCGTCACCGCGAACTGGGCCTACAGCGGCACGGACTTGGACTTCGATGGCCTCTGGAGTGGGGTGCGGGACCAAATCCTCACGACGTTCACCGACCATTACAGTCCGTCGGCGCAGAACACGCTCTATCGGATGGGCGAGGCGGTCCTAGAATCTTATGCGGAGGTGGAGAAAATACAGTTCTCTCTCCCGAACAAACACCACATCCCCTACGATCTCGACCGCTTTGGGATCGACAACAACAACGAGATATTCCACGCGACACGCGAGCCCTACGGCCTGATAGAAGGCACCATCGAGCGGCGTCCGTGAGCGGCGCCCTAACCACCCACGTCCTCGACACCGCCCGCGGTCGCCCCGCCGCCGGTATGCCGCTGGAGCTTTTCCGAATAGCAGGCGAAGATCGGCGTCTTCTGAAAACAACCACGACCAACGCGGACGGTCGCACGGATGAGCCGCTGCTCGCGGGTGGGGACTTCACCGCCGGTGTCTACGAGATAGTCTTTTACGCCGGAGGATATTTCGGGGAGGGTGGGGAGCCGCCGTTTCTCGACCGGGTGCCGGTACGTTTCGGCGTCTCCGACCCGCAGGCCCACTGCCACGTACCGTTGCTCGCCTCTCCGTGGTCATACAGCACCTACCGGGGAAGCTGAGATGAAGGACGCGGCGACGGTCATGGAGCGGTGCGATCTTCTCGCTGGCGTTAGCGAGGAGGCTGGCGTGATCGTCCGGCCCTACGGTTCGCCTTCGATGCGGAAGGTCAACGAGATCGTCGCCGGCTGGATGCGCGACTCTGGCATGAGCGTGCGGCGGGATGGTATTGGCAACCTGATCGGCGTCTACGAAGGAACGGGGGATAAAACCTTGATCCTCGGTTCCCACCTCGACACCGTCCGCGACGCCGGCAAGTACGACGGCATCCTGGGCGTAATGGTGGCTCTCGCCTGTGTGCGGCGGCTCCACGACCAGAACGAACGTTTGTCGTTCGCCATTGAGATCGTCGCTTTCGCCGATGAGGAAGGCTTGCGCTTCGGCACGACCTTTCTAGGCAGCTCCGTTTACGCTGGAGACCTGGATCCCGCGCTACTAGAACTGACCGACAATGCCAGCGTCACCCTGGCCGACGCGGTACGGGAGTTCGGCGGCGACCCGGACTCTCTGCGGTCCGAGGGCCGCGATCCTGAAGGCTTGATCGGCTACTGCGAGGTCCACATAGAGCAGGGTCCAACGCTCCAAGAACTGGACTTGCCGGTCGGGGTGGTATCGGCTATCACCGGGCAGAGCCGTGTGAGCGCCAGTTTCACCGGCGGGGCGGGCCACGCCGGGACCGTGCCGATGCGGGGACGCAAGGATGCGCTGTGCGCGGCGGCGGAACTCGTGCTCGAAGC
>JACDDK010000061.1 GCA_013817025.1 Rubrobacter sp. | reverse complement strand
GCGCATGATGCCGTCGGTAAGCATCTCGTAGTTTCCGGCCAGCTCGTAGCGCTCGGTCTCCTCAACTCCAGCGCCCTCAGCGAGCATCTCCTCATCGCCCTTGATTTCGAGCTGTATCGAGATCTCCTCTCGCCCCTCGCCCTCGTCCATGTGGCTCTCCACGAAGAGCAACCAGTCTTGAAGTCGCTGCTCCAACTCCGAGAGATGCCGCTCCACGTCGTCGTAGCAGCCGAAGTGTGTCGGACACAGGCTTGCCGGTCCTATCCGCCGGATGGCGTTTATGCTCTTGATCCACGCATCCACGTCCACCTCCGACGTCGGCGGACGGACGTAGGACTGGCCCGGCAGCCGAATGCCCGCGACATCCCCGGCGAATAGCGCTCCGGAGTCCGGCTCCAAATAGGCGAGATGGTGGTAGGCGTGGCCGGGTGTGTCGTGTGCGACGAGTACGCCGCCCGCCGCTTCGACTTCCTCGCCTGCGCCCTTGAGCGTCACGACGCGATCCTCGGGTACGGGCCGCGTTTCGCCCCATAGCTCGTCCATCCGCTCGCCGTAGATGCGCGTCGCGCTCTTCACCAGCTTCGACGGGTCGATGAGATGCGGGTAGCCGACCTCGTGGACGTAGAAAGTCGCGTTCGGCAGAAGTTCGGCCAGATGCCCCGAAGCCCCCGCGTGATCCAGATGTACGTGCGTGAGAAAGACCTGCCGAACGTCCTCGTGGGAAACGCCGCGACTCTTCAGCCCATCCGTGAGGCTTTGCAGACACGTCGTCGGGCCGGTCTCCACGATGGCCGCCGAGTCGTCGCCCATCAGCAGAAACGAGGCGATGATCCGCTCCGTTCCCAGGAAGTTCAGATCCAGAGTCTCTACGTTCATGCACTCTCCCCACGCGACGTTCCGGCGACCCGCAGAGCCTAACAGATGAGGGATGTTGGGACTTACTCGCCCCCGCCGGCGGAGAAGTGCGGGTTCTCGATGACGCCCAATACGTTACCGAAAGGGTCCAGTACCGTCGCAACGCGAATACCGTCCCCCACGTCCTGAGCGCCGCCGTTCTCGACCGCGCCGAGTTCCAGCAGCCGTTCGAGCGCCGCGTCGGCGTTCGCCACACCCCAATAAACGGTCACGCCGGTTCGCGTGCGGGAAGCGCCGGGCTCATCAGGTTGCAGCCCAAGCTCGAAGCCACCGACGTCGAAGCCAACGTAGAACGGCTCGTCGAAGTACGGCGCGAAACCCAAGACTTCAGCGTACCAGTCCTTCGCCGCGTCGAGATCCCCTACGTGGTAAATAGCCGTTCTCAATCCCAGAAACATCCTCGCTCCTTCCTCTTCGAGAAACCCCCGCGAACGAACTATACTGGGCGTTCACGCGGCTCTAAAGTGGGGATCACACCCAGTCCATCTGCTAGACTGCCGGGACCGCGAAACAGGAGGAATCCCTATCTTGGACCTGGATCTCATGCGCGAACTCTCCGTAAAAACGGACTCGAAGATCGTCTTGCTAGTCTTGGACGGCCTCGGCGGTCTCCCGATGCAGCCCGGCGGACAGACTGAACTCGAAGCCGCCAACACCCCGAACCTGGACTCTCTAGCCGCCGCCTCGGACCTCGGCCTGAGCCACCCCGTGGCCGCCGGCGTGAGCCCCGGCAGCGGTCCTGGACACCTCGGCCTCTTCGGCTACGATCCGCTCCACTTCATCGTTGGGCGCGGCGTCCTCAGCGCACTGGGCGTCGGCTTCGACCTCGGCGAGAGAGACCTCGCAGCCAGGATCAACTTCGCCACCCTCGACGATTCCGGCAAGATATCCGACCGCCGCGCGGGCCGCATCCCCTCGGAAAAAGGCGAGGAACTGGTGGCGCTCCTGAACGAGAAAATACAACTCGACGACGCCGAAGTCACCATCACGCACGAGAAGGAGTACCGGGCCGTCGCCGTCTTCAACGCCGACGGGCTCTCCGGCGGCCTCTCCGACACCGACCCGCAAAGAGTGGGCCTCGAACCACTGCCAGTCGAGCCCGCCGACGACTCAGCTAAAAAGAGCGCGGCCATCGCCAACGAGTTCGTAAAGAAAGCCAACGAAATCCTTGAAAACGAGCATCCGGCGAACACCGTGTTGTTGCGAGGCTTCGGGATGTACCCGGCGCTGCCGTCGTTCGAGGACGCCTACAAGCTGCGCGCCGCGGCCATCGCGAGCTACCCGATGTACAAGGGCCTCGCGCGCCTGGCTGGGATGGATCTTCTTCAGGAAGGCGCGGGCATCGCCGGGGAATTCGAGACGCTGAAGAATAGTTGGGACGACCACGACTTCTTCTTCGTCCACGTAAAGCCGACCGACGCCGCCGGTGAAGACGGCGACTTCGAGCGCAAGGCCAGCGTTATCGAGGAGGTGGACGGGCTTCTTCCGCAGCTTCTGGAGCTTGCGCCGGACGCGCTCGCGATCACCGGCGACCACGCCACCCCCGCGAGGATGAAGAGCCACTCCTGGCACGGCGTGCCGTTCCTGCTGCATTCGGACTACACGCTGCCGACCTCCAGCGCGTTCGGGGAGCGAGCCTGCGCGGGCGGATCTTTAGGCTCGTTTCCGGCCGAGGAGATCATGGGCCTGCTCATGGGCCACTCCCTGAAGCTCAACCGCTACGGAGCGTAAACACAAACTAGCCGCCCTGGAGGCCGAAGTAGTCTCGTGCCGCCTTTGCCCACGCCTGGTCGAGTGGCGTGAGAAGATCGCCCGCGAGAAACGCGCCGCCTACAAAGACGAGGCCTACTGGGGCCGCCCCGTCCCCGGCTTCGGCGACCCAGACGCAGGCATCGTCATACTGGGCCTCGCCCCCGCCGCCCACGGCGCGAACCGCACCGGCCGCTACTTCACCGGCGACCGCTCCGGGGATTTCCTCTTCGCGGGCCTGCACCGCACCGGCCTCGCCAGTAGTTCCGTCTCGCGCAGCATCGAAGACAACGTGCGCCTGTTCGACACCTGGATCTCCGCCGCAGTCCGCTGCGCTCCGCCCCAAAACAAACCTACCCCCACCGAACGCGACGCCTGTCTCCCCTACGCTGCCCGCGAGTTCGAGCTACTGGACGCCCGAGCCATCGTCTGCCTCGGTGCCTTTTCCTGGGATGCCGCCCTGCGCCTCCACAACGTCAGCCCCAAGCCAAAATTCACCCACGACGCGGAGCACGAGACCAGTGGCCCAACGCTCCTCGGCTGCTACCACGTCTCGCAACAGAACACCTTCACCGGCGTACTAACACCCGCGATGCTCGACACCGTCCTGCTGCGGGCCAAAAAAATCTCCGAGCAAGGGTAGCCCGACGGATAGCTCATCCCCCTCGGCTGCTAGAATGATCCCCGGTGTGGAAACCCTCCCCTCAACATGAATCGGACCTTCACAAAGGCGCTCTTCGCGCTGGCGCTGCTCGTCCTCGCGGCACTCCTTCCGGCCTGCTCCAACGAGACCACCGAAAGCCCGGCAACCTCCAAAAAAACCTCGTCCGATGGACCCAACCAGACCACCTCGCCCATCGAAGAAGCCACCCTGAGCGAGACGCCGAACGGGACGACCGACGAGCCCGGCCTAACCGAAGGCACGCTGAAAGAAGAACCCGACGTTCCGCAAATCGTCCTACGCCTGGAGGGCGCTCCAAAGACGGTCTTCCGGGGTCTCTGCACCGTCGGGGACCGCAACGAAGTCCTCGGCGGCAAGGTTCCGCAGCGTTTCACCTTCAACGACCTCAACGGCCAGGAACTCACCTGCCGCATCCAGAAACAAGACTCCGGCAACGGCTCTCTTAGAGTCATACTCCTCGACGGCGATCAGACCCGCTCCGTCCAATCCACCCAAAACAGCGGCGGCACCATAAACCTCTCCTACACCGCCAACTGAATTTCTCGCCGACAACGACGAAGAGGGGGATAGGGACTACTAAGTAACTCCCTCAACCTATAACGCTCCTTCGGGGGCGGTCGAGGACTTCCCGGTCGTTCTTTCGTCGTCTGAAAACCTCGGAAATCGATCCCGGCGCTTCCATTCCGGTACTCTCGGGCGCTAGAATAGTCTCTTCCGCGCAACGACATTTACCGGAGGCGCCCGTGAACCGCGAAGATGCCTACAACCTGATGTGCGAGTGGACCGAGGGCGAGTCCCTACGCAAGCACATGCTCGCCGTCGAGGCCGCAATGGTCGCTTACGCCCGCCGATTCGGCGAGGACGAGGAGAAGTGGGCCGTAACCGGCCTCTTGCACGACATGGACTACGAGAAGCATCCCACCCCCGCCGAACACCCGATGGTCGGCGTCCGGGAGTTGGAGAAGCGCGGCTACCCCAAAGACGTGCTCGAAGCCATAAAAGGCCACGCCGACTACCTCGACGTGTCGCGTATCACGCCGCTGGCGAAGACTCTCTACGCCGTGGACGAGCTTTCGGGTTTCATCACCGCCTGCGCCCTGATGCGCCCGGAGAAACTCGAAGGGCTCAAGGCCAAGAGCGTCCGCAAGAAGATGAAGCAAAAGTCCTTCGCCGCTGCCGTCAACCGCGAGGATATCGTGCGCGGAGCCGAGGAGCTTGGCGTGGACCTTGACGAGCACATAGAGTTCGTGGCCGCGGCGCTGCGCGAGCGGGCGGACACTTTGGGCCTCGCCGCCTGAAAGACGCCTTTGCCCTCTGCTAGGATGGACTCTCTGTACGCACGGGGAGGAGTAGCGCATTGGCTCGGGTGATGGTCGTTTTTGGGGGACGGAGCGGGGAGCACGATGTTTCCTTAGCTTCCGCGCGAGCCATCCTGACAGCTCTACGGGAGAGTGGGCGGCACGAAGTTGTGCCGGTCGGCATCACCCGCGAGGGACGTTGGATCCCCGAAAACCCCATGCGCGAGCTCGAATCCCGAAGCCGCCAATTGGCGGGTACCGCAGGTGTCGCCATCTCCAGTCCTCCCGCGCCCGTCTCCGACAAGCTGCCGATGAACCTCGGCTCGGTGGACGTGGTCTTTCCAGTACTACACGGTCCATATGGTGAGGACGGCACCATCCAGGGAATGCTGGAGCTTGCGGGCGTTCCCTATGTGGGCAGCGGGGTGCTAGCGAGCGCCATGGGGATGGATAAGATCTCGATGAAGAAAATCTTCGCCCACCACGACCTCCCACAAGTCGAATGGGTCGGCCTGACCCGCAACGAATGGAAGAACGACCGCCCGGAATGGACGAGAAAAATAGCCCATACTCTCGGATACCCGTGCTTCGTCAAGCCCGCTAACCTCGGTTCCAGCGTCGGCATCAACAAATCCACGGACGACACGGAACTGCAACAAGCCCTCGACGCCGCCGCCGAGCTGGACCGGCGTGTCATCGTCGAAGCTGGAGTGGACGCTCGGGAGATAGAGGTCGCCGTGCTCGGCAACGAAGCCCCGGAAGTCTCCGCTCCCGGTGAGATCCTGGTAAGCGACAACGATTTCTACGATTACGAAGCCAAGTACGTTGAAGGCGGCAGCAAACTCGAAGTCCCCGCCAACGTCCCCGAAAACGTTCTCGAAGAAATAAAAACCATCGCCCGCACCGCCTACGCCGCCATCGACGCGGCGGGCATGGCGCGGGTCGATTTCTTTCTCGAACGTGGCACCGAAAGGCTGCTTATCAACGAGATCAACACTATCCCCGGCTTTACTCCAACCAGCGTCTACGCAAGACTCTGGGATGCCAGCGGCCTCCCCTACGACCAACTCCTCGACCGCCTCATAAGCCTCGCCCTCGAACGCCACGCGTAGACCTCGTCACATCCGCGTCATAGAATTCGCTGATCCAGAATTTACCCGCGATCTCGCGGTTGCTAGCGCCCTGCGAGACGAGTTCCAAGACTTTCCATTCGCGGGTGCTTAGGGCTTCCTCGGGAGGCCAACTAGCTCTTTCGGTGAATCGGGCGGCCACAGAGGGGCGAGTGGTTGCTCACCTCGGGCGGTCGCCCGAATCACCTCGAAAAGCTCTTCGTGCGGGGCGTCTTTGACACATGTACCCGGCGGCCCGGACATCGTCAACTAGAATCTTTTTTCGACAACTTCACCGGGCCGGGGCTCACGCTTCGGCCCTTTTGCCTACCCGAAGCTCGTGCTTCGTCGGGCCGGTCATCCAAGTTCGCCCCTTGAAGCCCGTACCCTCGCGTACTTAAATGCATCGCGTGTTGATCCTACTTATTCAGGAACAGACCGGCGGCAAGACCACGCAAGCGGGCATCGAAGGTGCCGCGAGGGACGCCGCCGACGCCAGCCGCAAAGCCACCGAAGAGACTCGAAACCTCCTCGATGGCATCTACGGTCTCTACCAGGCGATTCTGGATTACGTCACCAGCCCGGAGTTCGTGGGCAATATTCTGGCCTCGGTGTTCGTGGTGGTTCTCGGGATCGTCGCTTACCGGCTGCTGACGCACGGGGTTCCGCGGGTATTGCGGTGGCGGC
>JACDDK010000060.1 GCA_013817025.1 Rubrobacter sp. | reverse complement strand
GATGCGGATAGCGCTCGCAATGGTCTCGGGATGCGCGAAGTCGTGGCCCGCCACGAGTGGCGACGCGCCTTCGGCCTGAAAGCCGAGCATCCGGGGCGCCGAGTCCGCCCGTCCGGCCTCGCGCCACTCCGAGAAACCCTTCCAGTACGCGGTGATGTTACCGGCGTTTCCCACGGGCAGCGCTAGAGCGTCCGGTGGCTGGCCCAAAGTCTCGCAGACCTCGAATGCCGCCGTCTTCTGGCCCTGGATGCGGTCGGGGTTCACGGAGTTTACGAGGGCCACATCGCCTAAAGATTCGGCGGCTTGTTTCGAGAGGCGCAGGGCGGCGTCGAAGTTGCCTTCGATCTGCACGATTCGGGCGCCGTGGGCGAGGACTTGGACGGCCTTTCCCAAAGCGATCTTACCGACCGGCACCATCACGAAGCACTCGATGCCCGCCCTTCCAGCGTAGGCTGCGGCGGCGGCGGCCGTATTACCGGTTGAGGCGCAGATGCACGCCCGGCTACCCTCGGCCACCGCCCGCGAGAGAGCGACCGTCATGCCGCGGTCCTTGAACGACGCCGTGGGGTTCATCCCCTCGAACTTCAAGTAGAGTTTCGCGCCTATACGCTCGGAGATTCGAGGAGCTTCGATCAAGGGCGTATCACCCTCGCCGAGCGTCGTAATCGCGGCATCGGGTATCTCCGGCAGCCACTCCCGCCACCGATGAATAACGCCCCGCCGGAGAACTTGCGTCTCGATGTTCAAAATATATCGCCTCTCGTCAGTGAATCACCTGGCATGAGTCTATTTTCTGTTCAACTGCGAAATCACCTTCGCGGTGAACGAGGCGCTCAGTATAGCCCCGAGCATGACGCCTATCGCCGGCCCGACCTCGTCTGTCAGCAAGTGATAGATCACAGCCCCACAACGACGCCTATGGCGCCCAAAAACACTAGCGCGGTACGTCTTTTTCTCACCGCTCCGATTATCGCTCATCCGACCTATCCCTCTTATGGAGTCGAAGGAAATCAGATCCCACAACGCAACAAAGCTATCACGCCCCGAGTCCCCACCGCAACAAACCGCGTGGCAACCGCAACCTCTCTCTAGTAGATTACGTCGAGAGGCAATAGACGTTAGCGAAATACCTGTAACCTGACACCTAAAGCCTGAAACACAAGAAAAGGAGCGCGTTGGAGACGGAGAAATCAAAGATCCTAGTTACTGGCGGAGCGGGCTTTATCGGCAGCAACTTTGTTCTCGACGTGATCGGGGTTGGCGAATACGCCGTCGTTAACCTCGACGCCCTGACCTATGCGGGCAACCCCGAGACCCTGGCTTCCATCGCGGATAGTCCCGACCACACCTTCGTTCGAGGCAACATCGGGGACCGGGAACTGGTGGACCGGCTCCTGGCCGAGCATCGTCCTACCGCTGTCGTCAACTTCGCCGCCGAGACGCACGTCGACCGCTCCATCGACGGCCCCGGCGCGTTCGTCCAGACTAACGTCGTGGACACCCACAACCTCCTTGAAGCCGCGCTCGTCCACTGGAACACGCTCGAAGGCACGGAGCGCGAAGCGTTTCGTTTCCTGCACGTCTCCACCGACGAAGTCTACGGCACTCTAGGCGCAACGGGCCACTTTACGGAGGAGAGCCCGTATAAGCCCAACTCGCCCTACGCGGCTTCCAAAGCCGCTTCGGACCACCTCGTGCGCGCCTACCATCACACTTACGGCCTCCCGACGCTCACGACCAACTGCTCAAACAATTACGGGCCGTATCAGTTCCCGGAGAAGCTGATCCCGTTGATGGTCGCCACGGCTCTGCGCGGCGAACCGCTCCCCGTCTACGGCGACGGGCAGCAGATCCGGGACTGGCTCTACGTCGAAGACCACTGCCGCGCTATCCAGACCATTCTGAAGGGCGGCGTCCCGGGCGAGGTCTACAACGTCGGCGGTCATGACGAGCGGGCTAACCTCGATGTCGTGAGGGCCATCTGCGCGCTCCTGGACGAGCTCGCGTCCGACTCGCCGCACACGCCGCACGAATCGCTCATAATCTTCGTCACCGACCGGCCCGGCCACGACCGACGCTACGCCATTGACGCCGGGAAGATCGAACGCGAGCTTGGCTGGACGCCCCAGGAAACGCTCGAAAGCGGCCTGCGCAAGACTGTGCGTTGGTATCTGGAGAACCGAGCGTGGTCGGAGGCGGTGCTCTCGAAGGGCTACGGGGGCGAGCGCTTGGGGCTCGGGAGCCGGGCTTGAAGGGGATAGTGCTCGCGGGAGGTTCGGGGACGCGGTTGTATCCTCTGACGCTCGCGGTCAGCAAGCAGTTGTTGCCGGTGTGGGACAAGCCCATGATCTACTACCCCATCTCCACCCTGATGATGGCCGGTATCCGGGAGATCCTCGTGATCTCCACGCCGTCGGACCTCCCGCGTTTCGAGACGCTACTCGGCGACGGCTCACAGTGGGGGATGAGCTTCGAGTACGCCGAGCAACCAAAGCCGGAAGGACTGGCGCAGGCGTTCGTGATCGGGCGGGATTTCATCGGGCGCGACGGGGTCTCGCTAGTCCTCGGAGACAACATCTACTACGGTGGGGGATTCACCGGCCAGCTCGAACGGGCGGCGACCGGGGAGGACGGCGCGACGGTCTTCGGGTACTACGTGCGCGACCCGGAGCGCTACGGTGTCGTGGAGTTCGACGCGGACGGGACGGTGCTCTCCATCGAGGAGAAGCCGGAGAAGGCGCGGTCCCACTACGCGGTTACGGGGCTGTATTTCTACGACAACGACGTTTTGGATATAGCGGCGGGACTCTCACCTTCGGCGCGGGGGGAGTTGGAGATCACAGACGTTAATCTGGAATATCTGCGCTGCGACCGCCTGCGGGTCGAGGTGATGGGCCGGGGGATGGCGTGGCTCGACGCCGGTACCCACGAGTCTTTGCAGCAGGCGACGAACTTCATCGAGACCATCGAGCAGCGTCAGGGCTTGAAGGTGGGATGCCCCGAGGAGATAGCGTTCGGACGGGGCTACATCGACGCCGAACAACTGTTGCGCCTCGCCGCCCCGATGAAGAAGAACGGTTACGGCCAGTACCTCCAGGACCTCCTGCGCGACGGAAAGTACGCCCCATGAACATAACCGAGACGAACCTTCCCGGCGTCCTGCTGATCGAACCGAAAGTCTTCGGCGACGAGCGCGGCTTCTTTATGGAATCCTTTAACGACCAGCGCTACGAGGAAGCCGGCATCCCGGCGGCGGGCCTGCGCTTTGTCCAGGACAACCTCTCCTACTCGGCGCACGGTGTCCTGCGCGGCCTGCACTTTCAGAACCCGCAAGGACAGGGCAAGCTCGTATCCGTCCTCAAAGGCGAGGTCTTCGACGTGGCGGTGGATATCCGCATCGGCTCCCCGACCTTCGGTGCGTGGACCGGAGTGTACCTCTCCGCCGAGAACCATCGCCAGCTCTACGTCCCGCCTGGCCTGGCTCATGGCTTCGCCGTCACCGGCGAGACCGCGCTCTTCTCCTACAAATGCACCGACTATTATGCCCGCGAGGCCGAAGGCACCGTTCTCTGGAACGACCCCGAGATCGGCGTGGACTGGCCCATCGAAGCCCTAACGCTCTCCGAAAAAGACCGCGCCGCGTTGCCCCTGAGCGCCCTGCCCGAGAGCGCCCTGCCCCGCTACCGGGAGGACTGAACCGTTGTGGCGAACGGCTTCGACGCCCTAGAGAACCACCACTACGTCTCGCTCACGACCTACCGTCGCAGCGGCGAGGGCGTACCGACGCCGGTGTGGTTCGCGCTCGTGGAGGGGAGCGCCTACGTCTTTACCGGCCTCGGCTCCGGCAAGGTTAAGCGCATCCGCAACAACCCCCGTGTCGGCCTCGCCCCGAGCGACGCGCGGGGCCGGATGAAGGGCTGCGGCGTCGAGGCCGAGGCGCGCATCCTGGAGGCGCCCGAGGAAGCCTTCGCCGACCGGGCGCTGCGCGAGAAATATACCTGGCAGTACCGGGGGTTCAACTTCCTACTTCGCCTGCGAAGAAACGCTGGAGAGCACGTCTTTCTGGAGTTGCGACCCGTACCGGGCGAGAGTTAAACCTGCGAGCGGCGCTTCGCCGGGAGGTCCGTGACGTAGCCGGACGCCAGCTTCACGAGCGCCCGCGCCGCAAGTCCCAGTAGGACGGCCGCACTGTAGAGGTTTAGCGGGCCGTGAGCGCCGTGTTTTCGGTGGTAGAGGAAGGCGCTCTTGTGCAGCATCCAGATCGCTTTGGGTCTGCTACGGCTACTGCCGCCGACGCCATGAAAGACTTCTATTCCCGGTGCGTGGTAGACGCGCCAGCCCGCTTCCCGCACCCGCCGGCACAGGTCCGCATCCTCGAAGTACATGAAAAACCGCTCGTCGAAGCCGCCCAAGCTCTCGAAGACCTCGCGCCGGATTACCATGCATGCCCCCGAAACCCAGTCCACAGGCGCGGGAACACTCTCGTTGATGGCTGGAAACTGGCTTCTGACCAGCGAACTCTCTGGGAAAAGGCGCGTCAGGAACGACGTGCGTCCCAGAAGGCCCGTAATCATGGTCACTTCACGCCGCGCTGATAACTGCACCTCGCCACTGAAGTCGAGGAGACGAGGTCCCATAAGTCCCGCGTCGGCGTGGCCCTCGAAGAAAGCTTCCACTTTGTCGAAGAACTCCTCTTTAAGGGTGGTATCCGGGTTAAGGATAACGATGAGGTCACCTGTGGAAGCCTCGGCACCCCGGTTCTGAGCCTTTGCGAATCCGGCGTTCTCTTCCATTCTTAGCAAGCGCACCCACGGAGGCAGCTCTGGAACTGATACGGTGTCGTTGTCCACCAGGATCACCTCCAGATCCTTTTGGCCCGTGGCCTTCAACGACTTCACGCACCGCAACGTAAACGGCCAGGAAGCGTAATTGACGATGGTGACTGAAAACTTCACGAAAAGCGCCGCCACTCGTCCCGCAAGCGCCGCCACCGGCTCTCCGACGCCTGACGCGACGAATCTTGTAGCAGCGCACGCAAGTATGCGTCCGAGACTCGCCGACTCTTCTGGATTTTCGTACGTTTTTTCAGCATCGTTGGCAGCATCCTCCAAGCTTCGAGGAGCCCCGTCAAGTGCGCTCCACCGACGCCCGAAGCGGCCGTGACGAGAAAGCGCGAGAGTTGGCCCGTTAGAATGGATGGCAGCCAGCGCCACAGGAGCGGCGTGGGGAGGTTCTTTACCAGGAGCAACAACCCATTGCGGGTGCCGAGCCGGGTGGCCGTCGCGCTGCGTTTGCCGCCGGTCGAGACGGAGCCCACGTGGTAGACGACGGCTTCGGGGACGTAGAGGCAGCGGTGCCCGGCGAGCCCGGCTCTCAGGCTCACGTCGCCGTCCTCGCAGTAGGCGAAGAAATCCTCGTCGAAGGGACCGATCTCCTTGAAGAGTGAGCGCCGATACAGCGCCGCCGCCGCGCACGCCCCGAAGACGTATTGCTCGTTATCGAACTGGCCGGAGTCGGTCTCGCGGTGACCAAGTCGGTAGGGGAGACCGCTCCGGCGCAGAGCGTCGCCCGCGCCGTCCAGGATGCTGCGGTCGTCGAAGTCCAGGAGCTTGCTCGCAAAGAGCGCCGCTTCCGGGCGGCGCTCCGCCGCATCTACCAAAGTCGCGAGCCAGCCGGGGTCTTGTTCGGTATCGTTGTTTAATAGGACCACGTACTCGGCGGTGGAGGATTCTATCCCGGCGTTCACCGCTCCGGAGAAGCCGCGGTTCTCCCCGAGCGCGATGGCCTGGACCTCCGGGAAGTTTTCGGTCACGAACGAGAGAGAATCGTCCGTGGAGCCACTATCCACGAGGACTGTCTCGAAGTCCGTGAACGTCTGGCGGCGAAGGGAGTTCAGGCAGGGGGCTAGGAATTTTTTCGTGTTCCAGTTCGGGATGACGACGGTAAGGCGGGGGGTCACACGCTTCAGGCCGAGCGGCTGGGTCTCTCCCGCTCCCGGCCGGAGTCGTGGACTTCGACGGTGGTGGGGAGCTCGACGAGGCCGTCGATGGGGAGGCCTTCCTTGGGAGTCCGTATTTCGAATGTGGTGGCCGCGTCGATCCAGTCGAGGTGGTCATCGTCCGGGCGTGAGACGCTGGCGGACACGTCGTAGTGGCCGGGGCGCAGGGGCAGGTTCATGGTGAAGTCCAGGATTACGCGCTCTCCCGCCCGGCGTTCGCCGAGCGGCGAACTTTCCCGAGACGTGTCGGTTGCGAAAACGTCGAGGCCCGCCTCGGTTCGCAGGAGGATCGAGACCCGGCTATCCCGCACGTCTTGCAGGTATTCGGCGTGGACTCGCACGGTCGTCGCGTCCTCGGGGTTCACGACGCGCGTCGGGCGGCGGTCGGCATCCAGTAGCTCCACGTTCCGCACCCTCGCCCCGCCGCTCACGCGCTTCATCGCGCGGGCACGGCCCTTCTTCACCGTTGCGTCCTTCTTGAATGAGGGGGAATCGAAGTCCTCCTC
>JACDDK010000059.1 GCA_013817025.1 Rubrobacter sp. | reverse complement strand
TACTCTGGGGAGCGCGGGCCGCCATGCACGGCATCTACGACATCGCCAAGGTCTGGCGTGGCTACGCCCACGACGTGCGGGGCAAACCTTTAGACACCGGACACTACCTGGCCGAGGAGCGCCCCGAGGAGACAGCGCGGGAGCTTGCGGCCTTCCTGAGCGGATAGCGACGTTCCGGCGCAGCCGTCCGCCAAAAGTAAAGCGTCGACTTTTGGTTTATCGGGGTCCTTGCAGGGGACGGGCACCGTTGCTTGAGGGACCGCCCACGGCGTGGGTGCCGATCTTGCGGTACCGCTCGTAGCGGCTCTTGACGAGCGCCGCCGGGTCCACGTCTTTCAGGCCGATGAGGGCGCGGTCGAGAGCCTCGCCGACGGCTTCGACGGCGGCTGCCGAGCGGTTGTGCGCGCCGCCTAGAGGTTCGGGTAGGACTTCGTCCACTATGCCCTGGTCTTTGAGGTCGCGGGCTGTGATCTTCATGGCTTCGGCGGCCTCGGCGGCGCGTCCGGCATCACGGAAGATGATCGACGCGCACGCCTCGGGCGCTATTACGGAGAGATACGAGTTCTCCAGTATCCCCACGTAGTCCGCCGCGCACATCGCCAGAGCGCCGCCGGACCCACCTTCCCCAATAACGACGCAGACCACCGGCACCGGGGAACGGGCAAGCGCCATGAGGTCCTCGGAGATGGCCCACGCCTGACCCCGCTCCTCGGCCCCGCGACCGGCGAACGCGCCCGGCGTGTCCACGAGCGCCACCACCGGTATCCCGAAGCGGGCCGCGAGGCCGTAGAGCCTGCGGACCTTGCGATAGCCCTCGGGGTGAGCCATGCCGAAGTTGCCCTTCACCCGGCTGCTCACGTCCGCACCCTTGTCGTGGCCGATGAGGACCACGTTGTGACCGCCCCGCAAACGGGCGAAGCCGCCGGCTATCGCCGGGTCGTCGCTGTGCAGGCGGTCGCCGTGTAGCTCGTAGAAATCCTCGGCCAAAAAATCGCGGTAGGTGCGAAAGTTCGGGCGGTCGGGGTGACGGGCGACCTGGACGCGCTGGTAGGGCGTGAGGTTCGTATAGATGCGTTGCTTGGCGGATTCGAGGGCGTCTTCGAGGCGTAGGATCTCACCCTGCAAGCCCTCGTTGGCCCCCGCCAGCCGCCGCAGGTCACCAATACGCGCTTCGAGTTCCTTTACCGGGCGCTCGAACTCCAGGATCATCCGATGCCCCTCACGCGACGAACCCCAACAGCCGTTCGAGATCGCCCTTGAGAGCGAGCCGGTGGATGATCCTATCGACCATCCCGTGATCCCGCTGAAACTCCGCCGTCTGAAACCCCTCCGGCAACCGCTCTTTCGTCGTACTCTCTATAACCCGAGCCCCCGCAAAACCAATACGCGCTCCAGGCTCCGCGATGATTACGTCCGCCGCCGTGGCGAACGACGCCGTCACCCCCCCGAAGGTCGGGTCCGTCAAGACCGAGACGAACGGCAACGAGCCTTCCGTGTAGCGAGCGAGCGCCACGCTGGTCTTCGCCATCTGCATCAAGGAGTGCACGCCCTCGAACATCCGCGCACCGCCCGACGCCGAGACGATAACGAGCGGCAACCCCTCGCCGTGAGCCGTCTCGACCGTGCGCGCCACCTTCTCCCCGACGACGCTCCCCATCGAACCCCCGATGAACCTGAAATCCATCGCCGCGAACGCGATCGGCCGCCCCCCGACGTCACCCACGCCGCTCACTACCGCGTCCCCAAGGCCGGTCTTGCGGCGGGCTTTATCCAGGCGCTGCGAGTAGCCCTCGAAGTGGAGCAGATCCTCGGCGGTCATGTCACCGTCGCGCTCCTCGAAGGTCCCCGCGTCGATGAGCAACCGCACCCGCTCGCGGGCCGAGAGCGGGTAGTGGTGCTCGCAGTTGGGGCAGACGTTGAACCGCGCAAACAGGTCCTTCTCGTAGACCGCCTTGCCGCATTCCTCGCACTTGGTAAAGACCGAGTCGATGGAGCCGAGGCCGCTCTCCGTCTCCGGGACCGTCCGCGAATACTCCCGCCGCCTATGTAGCCAGTGCCGGATGCTAACCGCCCACCTTCGCGCCGGAGATACCGGACATAGCCTCCCGAACCTCGCGCAGCCACGCCGTCGCCTTCTCCAGGCCATCCTCGGCCACGATCTGCATCAGCTTGCTCCCGATGATAACGCCATCCGCTTCGGCGGCGGCCTCGGCGGCGGTCCGGGCAGAGCCGATCCCGAACCCGAGCGCCACCGGCGCATCCGTCAGAGACCGCACCCGACGCAACAGTTCTATAGCCCCCGACGGCAGAGCCTCCCGCGTACCCGTTACCCCGGCCACCGAGACGCAGTACACGAAACCCGTGGCGCAGCGCCCGATCTTCTCTAGCCGCTCGTCCGAGGAAGTCGGGGCCGCGAGCGGGCAGAGGGCCACGCCCCGCTCCTCGGCGAGCTGCGCGAAGTCCTCGATCTCACCGACCGGGAGGTCCGGGATCACGAGCCCCGAAACCCCAGCCGCAGCCACCGCGTCCAGGAAAGCCTCGGCCCCCCGAGCGAACACGACGTTGCAGTAGACCAGGAAAACCACCGGCACCCTGTCGGCAAGCCCGGAAGCGAGCTTCAGGCAGTAGTCCAGGTTCGCGCCGTTCTCCAGAGCCCGCGTCGTAGTGTCCTGAATGGTCGGGCCGTCGGCGAGGGGATCCGAGAACGGGACCCCGATCTCCACGACGTCCGCCCCCGCCGCGATGTAAGCCTCCCCCACCTCGGCGGCACCATCCAGCGTCGGGTACCCGGCGGTAAGATACGGCATCAACGCCACCCGATCCCCGGAGAAGGCGGCCCGCAGCCTCTCGCCGCCGTTACCGCGTTCGCTACCCATCGCTACCGGCTTCCTCCGCCTCGTGGGCGTCCATGCCGATGGCCTCGGCCACGACCCCGATATCCTTGTCGCCACGCCCGGAGATGTTGATGACGACGTTCTTGCCCGGTCCAAGCTCACGCGCCACAGCCGCCGCGTGGTGGATGGCGTGGGACGTTTCGAGCGCCGGGATGATGCCTTCGAGGCGCGAGGTCATCACGAACGCCGCCAGCGCCTCGTCGTCGGTGACGCTCACGTACTCGACGAGGTTCTCGTCCTTCAGGTAGGCGTGTTCGGGGCCGACGGATGGATAGTCGAGACCGGCGGAGATCGAATGCGCCTCCCGGATCTGACCATCCTCCGTCTGCAAGACGTAGCTCATGTTTCCGTGCAACACGCCGGGGCTCCCGCCGGTGAGCGACGCGCCGTGCTCTCCGGTCTCCATACCGCGCCCGGCGGCCTCCACGCCGATCAAGCGCACATCCTCGCGCCCAATGAACGGATGGAACGCGCCGATGGCGTTCGAGCCCCCACCGACGCAGGCAACGATAGCGTCCGGGTCCGCGCCGAAACGTTCGTGGGATTGAGCCTCTAGCTCCTTGCCGATCACGGTCTGCAAGTCGCGCACGATGCGCGGGTAGGGCGCCGGTCCCGCCACCGTCCCGATGATGTAGTGCGTATCCTCGACGTTGGTGACCCAGTCCCGAATGGCCTCGTTCAGCGCCGCTTTCAGGGTGCCGGATCCGCTGGTTACGGGCCGGACCTCGGTGCCGAGGAGCTTCATCCGCAGGACGTTCGGGGCCTGGCGGCGGGTGTCCTCCTCACCCATGTAGACGACGCACTCCTTGCCGTAGAGGGCGGCGACGGTAGCGGTGGCGACGCCGTGCTGGCCCGCGCCGGTCTCGGCGATAATGCGGCGCTTGCCCATGCGTTCGGCGAGCAGGATCTGCCCGAGGGCGTTGTTGATCTTGTGCGCCCCCGTGTGCGCGAGGTCCTCCCGCTTGAACCAGACGTTCGCCCCGCCCCACTTCTTAGTCAACCGCTCCGCGAACATCAGCGGCGTCGGACGGCCAACGAAGTCCCGCGCCAGGCCGTTTAGTTCGGCGAGGAACTCCGGGTCGTCGCGGTAGCGTTCGTAGGCTTCTTCGAGTTCGTCGAGGGCGTGGATGAGCGTCTCCGGCACGTAGCGGCCTCCGAAGGCACCGAAGTAGCCGTCGCGTCCCTGTTCCTCAACCTTTTGCCGCACCGATGAACCTCCGAACCCGCTCGCCGTTCTTCTTTCCGGGCTCGTCTTCGAGGGATGAAGAAGCATCTACCCCGTAAGGCTCGAAGGCCACGACGGCCTCCCCCACGTTCTCGGGTCCAAGCCCCCCGGAAACAACGATGTTACCACGCCCAACGAGCGTTTTCGCCAGGCTCCAATCGAACCGTTCCCCCGTCCCACCACGCGCCGACGCACTATACGCATCGAGCAGATAAAGGTCCGCCCCATACCGCTCCAGATCCTCTAAAGAGTCCGCATCCCGCACCCGCAACGCCTTGATGACCGGTAGCCCGCCATCCCGAACCGCCGCCACGACCTCCGGCCCCTCGTCTCCATGAAGCTGCGCGTAGTCCAGCCCAACCTCGCGGGCAATTCGCAGCACTTCCTCGGGCGCGGCGTTCACGAACACCCCGACCTTGAGCACACCATCTGGAAGAGCCGCGGAGATCACACGAGCCTCTTCCACACCCACCCGCCGAGGACTCGGCGCGAACACGAGCCCGACAGCGCCCGCGCCACTCTCCGCGGCGGCGCGGGCGTCGGTCGTGTTGGTAATACCGCAGACTTTGACGAGGACCATGGACGGAGTTTACTCCTTCTCGCGCAAGCTCCAAAAGAACGGCTCGGGCACCAACGATTCGGAAGAACGACAGCGTCCAGAGTGTTCCACTCCGATCCAACCGGCCTGGGACTGTTACGTCCAGGCGCTCCGCACGCCGTCAAGCGCGGCGAGTTCTCGACAACCGACCGTCGAACTTAATCTTTCTGTAAGGGATGGGCAATGAGTGCGTAAGGATTCTCGCTTTAGATACGGGTTATGAAACGCGAACCGTGGAAAGTTTTGCAACGCGCGGGGCTCCAACGGCCTATCATCCTGGGTGGATCTTTCCGTGATGGTTGGCCGAGAAGGAGATGACCGCATGACTCCATACGACCTCGTGGTGATTGGCGCTGGCACCGCCGGTCTAGTCTCCGCCGCCGGAGGAGCCTCGCTCGGAGCGAAGGTCGCCCTTATAGAACGCGACAAGCTCGGCGGCGACTGCCTCTACCACGGCTGCGTCCCGACGAAAGCCCTTGTAAAGAGCGCCCGCGTCGCCCACCAGATAGACCACGCCGAAGAGTACGGCATAAAGAGCGCCGGCTACGAGGTGGACTTCCCCGCCGTAATGGCTCGGATGCGTCAAGTAATACAGACCGCTGGCGTCCACGACAGTCCTGACCGCTTCCGCAAGCTCGGCGTGGACGTCTTCGAGGAAGAGGCGCAATTCGTCTCGCCGGACGAGATAGCCGTCGATGGGCGCAGGCTTCATACGCGCAGCGTCATTGTCGCTACCGGCTCCCACTCCACCACGCCACCCATCGACGGGATAGAAGAAGTCGGATATCTCACGCACGTCGAGGCGTTGCGGCTGAATAGGCTGCCGAGTTCGCTGGTCGTGATCGGCTCGGGGCCGATAGGCTGCGAGTTCGCGCAAGTCTTCACCCGCTTCGGCTCGAAGGTCACGTTGCTCTCGTCCTCTCCCCTACCGCTACCGAAGGAAGACCCCGAGATCGGCGAGGTGTTGAAGCAGGTCCTCGTCGCCGACGGCGTGGACTTTCGGAGCGGCTTCAAGGCCGGGGAAGCCCGTATGGAGAACGGGGAGAAAGTCCTCGTCGCACAGAACGAGCGGGGAGAGAAGATAGAAGTTCGGGCGGAGGAAATACTAATCGCCGCCGGACGCGCCCCTACCGCCGGGAGCCTCGCGTTGGAGAATGCCGGCGTCGTGCTGGAAAAGACCGGCCTGAAGGTGGACGAACACCTTCGCACTACTGCCGAAAACGTCTACGCCGCCGGGGACATCACGGGCAAGTATTTGTTTACGCACGTCGCCGAGTATCAGGGGCGCACGGCGCTTCGCAACGCCTTGTTTCCGGTGAAGTCGAAGGCCGACCACCGCGTCGTTCCGTGGACGACGTTCACCGATCCCGAAGTAGCGCGGGTCGGGCTCACCGAGGAGCAGGCGCGGCGGGAGCATGGCACCGTGAAGGTCTTTCGTCAACCGTTTAGTGGGGTGGACCGTGCGATCACGGACGGCGAGACGACCGGGTTCGTCAAGGTCGTCACGGACAGGAGGGGCAAAATCCTCGGCGGACACATCATCGGCCCGGACGCGGGGAACCTCATCCACGAGATCGTGCTGGCGATGCGTAAGAACATCCCCATTGGGACGCTCTCGACGATGATTCACGTGTATCCGACGCTGGCGCAGGCGAACCAGCGGGCGGCGGACAACTTCTACCGCGAGAAGCTCTTCGACGCCCGCAACCAGAAGGCGTTCTCCGCGTTCTTCGGGGCGCGCCGCCTGCTCGACAAGGTCAAACCTCTAGTAAGAGGCCGACGATGAGCGACACCGAGGATACGACACCCGCTATGAATCCCAACTCGCGCCCGGACGCCATCGAAACGAACGATCCCGCGAACAAGAAGA